>JARKQG010000102.1 GCA_029974035.1 Eubacteriales bacterium
TCAGTACTTCAAATTCCTGCTTCAGCGCATGCCCTCCGCGGACAGGCACTATTCTGATGCCTTCTTATCCAGTCTTATGCCTTGGAGCCCCGATGCCCAAGATCTATGCCGCTAGACGCCCTGTTATTTGACGCTTACGAATTTCCATCTCCAAAACGCGAAAAAAGCCCGAATTTCAGGCCTTTTTGGCGGAAAATGCTACGCCCGGGACATCAATGCAACCATCTCAACGTGTGATAGTTAGGCTAAACCACACAGTCTTTTCTGTTTCCTTTTACGGGAGGTAATTGTACTTATTGCGCTAAATAGTTCACGTAATTGCGTAGAATATCTACAAACCCCCTTGCCATCCCTGCTCATTTCCGGTTTCGGGGATGAAACATCAGGATTGATATTACCCCACGCATGTTACACGTGAATGGCTCTGGGCTTTTTTTGCCAAGCGCTGAGCTCGGGCGTCCAGAACCGCGCCCACGCCTTCATCTCCTGATAATCCGGATCCTTCGGGTTCGCGACAACCGCGCGGAAGTTCAGGAACCCCGGAACGCCGCCCACATCTTCCGGCGGGGTTTGGCCGCTGGCTTCCAGCAGACGAGGGGATTCCTGGTCATACGCGTCAATGACCCGCAAAAGCCGAATTTCATGCTCCCAACTGTCACCCATATCATATGTATAGCGCATGGTTTCACATTCCGGCAGGTACTCCGACAGGGAATGGTCTTCCAGCAAAATGTCGCCATCCTCCGGAAACATGGCGTCCTTTTCCAGAACCAGCCGGATACCCGAGCGCTCTCCGCCCTTCGCATATACCGTAAACTCGTACAGATGAGAATTCTTCCAGTCAAATACGTCCTGCAGTACTCGATGAAATTGTGTAAACTTCAGATCGGCCGGCACGATGATCTTTCGCACGGCCTGATACACATCCAGGTCCAAGGTTACCATCAGCTCAAACGCTCGGTATTTGTACGCCGGCTTTTTCGTGAGCTTTGCAAGCGCTTCGAACATCGCCTGGTATGGGTAGAATGCCACGCTGTTTTTCCCGCTGTAGTTGACCGGCGCGTAGTTTCTCGAGGCGCCGATGGTGTCGCTGTACATCTTGCCGGATCCATTGAAACGATCCCCGATGTAATAGGCACATTCCAAGCCGGCCTTTACGACCCACGCGGTGGTTTGCCGATTTCGGTTTGCAGTGAATTTCAAATCCCCCGCCTGCAGCAGATAGTCCTCGACGATTTCAGGATTGAGGTTCAGAGAAAGCAGGGTGTTCACAATGGCTTCCCGAATGGCGTTCTTTATGTTTTTCAGATCCTTGCGCTTGAATTGATATACCGCGACAATAAACCGCGTGGCGTTGTTTACCAGTACAAGCATATCGTCGGTTTTGCGGTTATCCCATACATTTGTCCAGTTTGCCGTCCAGCAGAAAAGCGGGTTTTCCGCTTCGTCTGTATCAGACGGTTTGACACCAAGGGCATCCGTCAGCTTTTTCGTAAGCGAGATCTGCATGCTTTTGCTCCTTTTCTCATCCCTTCGAGGGGAAGTGTTGGCCATTCATTCCTTGGGCTTTGGCCTGTCTCGTTTGGAACTGTAATGTGTGTTCTTTCTTTTCTCTTGGCCGTCGGCAAGGTTTATGCTGCTCCGGCGTGTCCGCTCCGCCTGCGTCTGGTCGAAGGTTTCCTGATTAATGATCGGCGCATGCGCGTTCTTCGCCAGGAACATCTCCCGTTCGCCGTGATTGACGTATTGTCTGTTGCGGGGAAAGCGGCCCGTGTAGGTCTTTCCCACCAACACATTCCCCGTGTATTTTTCGTTGACAAGGATTGTCTGCACCGCCCGCTTGGACCATACGTCTTTGCCCTGGGGCGATTTGATCTTCCTGCGCGCAAGCTCCCGGATGATGGAGAGGATACTGTCTCCGCGCAGATGCAGATCGTAGATCAGCCGAACCACCTCCGCCTACTCCTCGTCGGCGACAAGTTCCCCCTTCTCGTTGTGGCGATATCCAAAGCATTTGCGCGCATACAGCTTGGATACCCCGGAAGCCAGGCGCGTTCGGATGCCCCAATGAATGGCATCCCCGATGGATTCGCTCTCCGCTTGAGCGACGGCGCTGAGTGTCGAGATCAAAAGGTCGTTGCTGGCTTCGCTGGTGCTGAGCTGCTCCTGGTAAAAGTAGATTTCGATGCCCAGAAACTTGAGCCGCTCGACCGTTTCCAAAAGATCCACCGTATTCCGGGCAAACCGACTGATGGTCTTCACCAGCACAATGCGAAAGCGGTGGTCGTAGGCGTTTATGATCATTTCCCGGAATCCCCAGCGCGCCGTGTTGCCGCCGGAATCGCGGTCGGTATAAATTTTGTAAAGCGTCCATTCAGGATGCAGGGCGGCATAGTCCTTCAGCATGGCTATCTGCGTTTCAAGGCTCTCGTCCTGCGAACCATGTTCCGTGCTGACCTGGCAGTAGATGGCAACATCTATATCCTTTTTCGGCAGAGCGGATATGATGTACATCCGCCGCTCGGGCAATTTATCCGTCATGGCAGGACCCCTCAAAACAGCGCAAGATCGTCAAGAAAACCGGAATATGTCGCTAAATGATACGTAGTCAAAACAGTTTTTTGCATCCTTTTTCTGCTCAAACAAGCGAAAAAAACGCATCGAAAAAGCCCGAATAAGCATGTTCCCGTATACATCCATTTCGTATACACAACCCCGCAAAAAATGAAAAAACATCCATCCCGCATACACGCAAAAACCGTTTATCCATCCCGCAGTCACGCGGAAAAGAGCCGATTTTGGGCATGTTCCCTTGCACCATCATTATACACATAAATCCGCCGCATTTCCATCTCCAAAACGCAAAAAAAAGGCCGTTTTCAGGCCTTTTTAGCGGAAAAAACTACGCCCTGGACATTAATGCCACGGTCTCAACGTGCGCTGTCCAGGGAAACATGTCAACGGGCTGCACGATGTCAAGCGCGTAACCTCCCTCGTGAAGCCGTTGAAGGTCGCGGGCCAACGTTCCGGGATCGCAGGAAACGTAGACGATGCGCTTGGGCGCGGCGCTCGCAAGCGCCAGCGTCAGCGCCTCGTCCAACCCTTTGCGGGGCGGATCTACCACGACGACATCGGGCAGCAATCCCTTTTTGAGCAGTTCCGGCAGCACCAGCTCCGCACGGCCCTGCACAAATTCCACCTTTTCATCAAGCCCCGCGCGCGCGGCGTTTTCCCGGGCGTCACGCACGGCTTCCGGAACCACTTCAATGCCGATCACGCTGCCTGCGTCCGCCGCCATGGTCAGCGCGATGGCGCCCGCGCCGCAGTAGGCGTCCACCACCAGTTCGCGCCCGGTGAGGCCCGCGAAGTCCTTCGCGGTGCGATACAGCGCCTCCACCTGCCAGGGATTTACCTGGAAAAACGTCTGCGGCGCCAGCGAAAAGGCGATGCCGCCCAGTTTTTCCACAAGCGCCGAATCCCCCAGCAAGAGCTGGCATTCTCCGTCCAGCGCGTGGGCATGGCCCGGGCGCAGATGGCAGACGTAGACGCTTTTCAGCATGGGCAGCGCGCCCATCAGCGCGTAGGCGGCGTCACCCGCGTCCCACGCAGCCCCGCAGGACAGCACGGCCATCATCTCGCCGGCGCGGTTGACGCGGGTGACGAGGGCGCAAAGCGGCGTATCCGGATTCGCACGGAGCCAAAGGCGCATCGCGCGCATCGCGCGGACGCTGGGTTCCATCTGCAAAAGGCAATCCGGTACCGGCACCACTTCGCGGCTCCCGGCGCGCCGGAAGCCGATCAGGGGCCCGTCGATGGCGTATTCGGCCTTGTTGCGGTAGCGTTCCGGCACCTCCATGCCAAGCGTTTCGCGGATGTCCGGGGCCTCAAAACGGCCCAGGCGCGTCAGTGCGTCGTAGACCCGTCTGCGCTTAAGCTCAAGGGACAGCCCATAGGACATGTGCCGCGCCTGACAGCCCCCGCAAACCCCGGCGTGACGGCACTCGCCGCGCCGCCTGTCGGGGCTCGGATGAAAGACGCGGGTGAGCCGCGCCACGGCGTATCGCTCCTGTTCGCGAACGATTTCCGCCTCCACCGTTTCGCCGGGCAGCGCCCCCGGCACAAACACCGCGCGGCCGTTCAGCCGGCCGACGCCCTGCATCTCGGAACCGGCGCCGGTAATGGTGAGCCTGCACTTCATTTAGCCGGACACCGTCTTGATCAGATTGTAGACATCCGAATTGTACTCGCCGCCGCGATTGCGGGCCTCGGAGATGGGCACTTCGATGAGGCTGTTCTCGCGCATGCCGATGGCAAGGCCATAGCGGTCGTCGCGGAGCAGTTCCACCGCGCGCTGGCCCATGCGGGTGGCGAGGATCCGATCCGTGGCGGTGGGGCTTCCGCCCCGCTGGATGTAGCCCAGCACCGTCGCGCGGGTATCATGGCCCGACAGCGCCTCGATGATGCGAGCCAGTTGACCGGAATCCATCTGCCGGTCCAGCGCGCCGGACAGCTTTTCGTTGGCTTCGCAGATGGCCTTGAGGTCGCTGGTCATGGAGGAGAACGCGCCCTCGGCCACCACGATGATCATGGAGCTCTTGCCCTTGAGCACGCCCCACTTGACCCGCTCCGCAACCTCCTCGATGGACCATTTGACCTCCGGGATCAGCACGATCTCCGCGCCGCAGGCCAGCGCCGTATGCACCGCGATGTCGCCGCAATTCCGGCCCATGACGGTGACGAGGCTGGCGCGCTCGTGGGAGTCGCTGGTTTCGCGGATGCGGTTGATGCACTCGCAGGCGGTGTTGAGGGCGGTGTCAAAGCCGATGGTGGCGTCGGTGTAGATGAGGTCGTTGTCGATGGTGCCGGGAATGCCCACCACGGGGAAGCCAAGCTTGTCCAGATCGTTGGCGCCGCGGAAGGTGCCGTCGCCGCCGATCATCACCATGCCCTCGATGCCCAGCATCTTCAGGTTGCCCACCACGCGCTGCTGCGCTTCAAGCTCCTTGAATTCCGGGCAGCGCGCGGTCATGAGAAATGTGCCGCCGCGATGGATTTTGTCGGATACGCTGCGGGCGGTCAGCATCAGAAAGTCGTCCATGGAGTCCTTGGAGCGCATCATCATGCCGTTGTAGCCACGGCGAAAGCCGATGACGCTCATATCGTAGGACAACGCCGAACGCACCACCGCGCGGATCGCGGCGTTCATGCCGGGCGCGTCGCCGCCGGACGTCATCACGCCAATTCTCTTCATAAAATGCTGTACCTCCCGCCTTTGTTTTAGAGCCCGTTTTCCTGCAGTACTTCGCGCGCTTCCTTGGCCTCGGCCTTGATGGCCTGAATTTCAAAGCAACGCTCGCCCGAGAGCGTGCGCGCCACGGGGCGGATGCGCACCATAAAGCCTTCCCGCGTCAGAAGCGCGCGGGCGTTTTCGGCCTTTTGTTCGCTGTGCGCCATGTGGATCACGACCCACACGGCTTCGGCATTTTTCACCCCGGCACCTCTCTCCCGCTTGCGTTTCCCAATTTCAAAGAGTATTATATCCTCATGCGCGATTTTGCGCAAGCGTTCGCCCCCGAGCGGTCGAAAATTGCCGGATTCTGGAGGGATGACCCATGCAGACAAACCTGCCGGCGGATCTGCCCGCCGGGTACGGCATGCCGGTATTGGACGAGGAGGCCTGCCGTCTGCCGGAGGGCTTCGTCTACCTGGACGAGGCCGTCAGCGGCGTATACTGGGATGCGAAGTACGCCTCCGCCGACAACTTCACGGGCGCGCCCGTGGACGGATACACCGCCAACCGAATCGCCTGCTCGAAAGCGCTGGCGGCCGCGCTGACCGTGGCGCGGGATCTTGCGGCAAGGGCGAATCTTCGCCTCCTGGTCTGGGATGCGGCGCGGCCCCAGCGCGCGGTAGACCGGTTCGTGGCCTGGTCCGAAGCGCCGGAGGACGGCGTCACAAGGGCGGCGCACTACCCCAACCTTAAAAAGACGCAGCTGTTTTCGGCGGGCTACATCGCGCGCCGGTCGGGTCACACCCGGGGTGCCGCGGTGGACCTGACGCTGATGGACGAAACGGGCGCGCTCCTCGACATGGGCGGCGGGTTCGATCTGATGGATGAGCGCTCGCACCACGGCGCGAAGGGGCTGACCCGCGTCCAACGGGAGAACAGGGCCGCGCTGAAAAAGCTGATGGAGGCCGCGGGCTTTCGCGCCTACGGGGACGAATGGTGGCACTATTCGCTGAAATCAGAGCCCTATCCGGAGACCTACTTCGACTTCGTGATCGGCGGCGAAGCCGCCCGGTATCCGCTGCCCATGCCGCCCCGGCCCTCGGGCACTGTCGACGAAGCCCAGTAGGCCACACAAAACCGGCCGCGCTTTTGCGCGGCCGGGCCTTTGATGCCGTCAATCCCGCCTGCGGCCCGCCCCCGCCAGCAGGAGAAGGCGCACCAGCTGCAAAATCGCGCCCACAGCCGCGGCCACATAGGTCATCGCGGCGGCGCGCAGCACCTTGCGGGCACCCGTCATTTCCTCCTCGTCCAGATAACCGCCGACGGAGAGGGTGGTCAGCGCGCGGCGGGACGCGTTGAATTCCACCGGCAGCGTGACCAGCGAAAACGCCACCGCCAGCGCGAAGAGGATGATGCCCGCCATCATCAGCGGCTCCCAGCTGAATATCAGCCCCGCCAGAAAGATCGGCCAGCTCAGGTTGGAGCCGATGCCCACCGCCGGGACGATGGCCGTGCGCAGCTTGAGCGGCGCGTAGTGCTCCTGATCCTGCAGCGCGTGACCGGTTTCGTGGGCGGCCACGCCCAGCGCCGCGATCGAGGCGGAATCATACACGCCGTCGGACAGGCGCAGCACCTTCGCCGACGGATCGTAATGGTCCGACAGATTGCCGCGCACCCGCTCGATGGTGACGTCCTGAAGGCCGCGGCTGTCCAGCATGCGCCGGGCCAACATCGCGCCGGTCAGGCCGACGCGGGCGGGCACCCGCTGGTACTTGGCAAAGGTTCCACTGACGCCCGCCTGCGCGATCAGCGCCAGGATCAGCCCGGGCAGCACGATCAGCATCGTCCAATCGTAGAAAAAAAACATGCCGGAGACGGCCTCCCTTCCATAGATCATATGTATCATAACACATTTGAAGCGGCCGAATCCGCGTTTCACCGGAAATGCATACAAAATTCGGAGCTTTGCCTAAATGGCGCGTCATTCGAGCGTCAGCCGGTCCAGCCGCCACACGCCCTGGGGCCCGCCCAGCGGCGAGGCGTGGTAGAACACCGGGCGGACGGCCGCCAGCCAGTCCCCGCGCACCTCCACAAGCCCCACCGCGCTGCGCCCATCCGGCGGCGGGTACTTCAGCGGCAGCGCATCTCCGGCGCGGGCCGCCGCTTCCAGCGCCCCCGCGGACGCGCCGGGCGCGAGGTAGGCCCGGGCCTCGTCCATCAGCCCCAGGCGCGCCGCCTGCAGCGCCGCCAGCGCCGCGCCCTCGGGTGTCTGGGGCCATTCGGGCGCGCCGCGCGTCCAGAAGTGCTCCGCGTTGATGCGGACAAACCGCCCGTCCGAAAATGTCCAGCGCGTCAGCCGCGCGTGACCCACCACGTCGTCCATGTCCTCCAGCGCCCGCGCTTCCCCTCCGGGCGTCGCGCCCGCCTCCCGCCCCGCGACACTGAGGAGCGGAGCCGCCGCGTCGTCGCCCAGCGCGACCAGGTAGGCGCCGCCGTCCCAGGCGCCGGTCAGGCACAGGGCGCCCGGAAGGCTTACAATTTCCGGCGCCGCGGCGCCTTCCGGAAGCGGATATGCCCGCCGCGCGCCGCCGCGCGCCGCGACAAGGCGCGCCCCCCGGGCGCCCCGCGCCTCCTCCATGCGCACCGTCAGCCCATTTTCATCGTACACCACGCGGCCCCCCGCGGCACAGGGTTCCGGCGTCAGCAGTACTTCCAGCGCGCCGCCGGGCCAGGCGACCACCTCGACGCCGTCCGCGTCCGTGAGCGCAAGGGGGGTTCCGCCGGACAGCGTCATCCGCCGCGCCAGCGGAAAATACCCCGGCACCAGCGGCCGGTGTTCGATTACCAGCGCTCCCCGGGCGGCCACCGGCAGCGCGGCCTCCACCTCGGCGTCCACCTCGCCCGCGTAGCGCCCGTTCAGGTACAGCGCGCCCGGCACATCGGAGGAAAAGATCATCACCGGCTGCATGCGCCCGCCTCCTTCCTGTCCGGCCCCGTCCCCGGCGCGCGCCGGGGACGGGGCGCCCTCCATCCTATGCGGCGCCGTCTTGCATTATTTTGTCGATTGCGCTATGATAGGCGCGGGTGATGGGCTTGGCAACGCTGACTAAACTGTACCTCGTGCGGGAGGAAGCCTTCAAGGCGCAACTGGCCGGATGCGAAGACGCGCGGGCCGCGGCCGACTGCGCCTCCGGCTTTCTCGGCGCGCTCCGGGAGGAATTCTCCGCCGCCTGCGAGGACGCGGCGCTCCGCCGGCGCGCAGCGGACCTCGTCGCCGCCTGCCAGTCAGCCGCCGGGCTGATCGCGGGGATGACCCATGCCGATGTCAGCCTGCGCCTCGCCGCGCCCGCCGTCCGTCCGCCCCGGGTGGAGCGCGCCCTGGGGGGCCTCCGGCGCTTTGGTCCCGCCGCGGCCTGTGCGGCCCTTTGCGCCTACCTCCTGCTCCGCGGCGAAATTCCCGCCGCGATCCTGGCGCTCATCGCCGCGGCCGCCTGCGCCCTCATGCCCGCCGTCCGCGCGCCCCGGCAGCCGCTGCCCGAGGCCCGGGCCGTGCCGCGGCCCGATCCGGCCGAAATGGGCCTTCGCCTCCGCCGGCTGATCCGGGACCTGGACGCCCTGCTGGACGCGTCGGAGCCCCCGGAGGCGGAAGCCCCGCGCCTGAGCGCGCCGCTGATGGAATCCATCCAGATGCTGTGCGAGGCCAGCCTGACCGGCGACAGCGCCTACGCGCTCAGGGCCGCATCGCCGCTGGTGGCGGCGCTGGAGGCCCAGGGCCTGCAACTGATACTCTACGGCCCGGAAACCGCCGGGTGGTTCGACCTGATGCCCGGCGCCGGCGAGCGCCGCACCATCCGCCCCGCCCTGGTGGCCCAGGGCCGCCTTCTGGCGCGGGGGCAGGCCGTCGAGCCGATGAGGTAATCCATGTTTGACACCAAAGAAATCACCGATCTTTTCGGGTTTGATCTGGGCGACGGCGAAAGCGCCGTCGCATGGATGCGCTGGGGCTCCCCCGTCGCGCCGCAGATGATGGAAATCGCGGGGCGCAAGAGCTTTCTGACCGCGCTGGGCGAGCACCCGAAAATGGGCGCGCTCATCGGCGAGCAGGCGCTCATGGTGGACGCCGAACGCCTCAGCGTGCGCTTCAAGGGCCGATTCCTGACCCATCCGATCGCCGCCTCGCAGATCGAGTCCTTCGCGCGGGCGGTGCTGGAGGCGCTGCGCCAGTCCGGCAAGGCGGAGGACATGAAGCGCTGCGCGTTCTTCGTGGGCTGCCCTTCCGGCTGGCGCGAGGCCGACCGGGCGCGCTACCAAAAACTCTTCGAGCGCGCGGGCATGGAGCGCGTGGCGGTCATCAGCGAATCCCGCGCGGCGTTCATGTTTGTCCGCGAGTCGGGCGAGGTGCGCGCCACCCGCGCCACGCTGAACCGGCCCACGCTGATCGTGGACGCGGGCTCCTCCACCACCGACTTCACCTTTGTGGACCGGCTGGAGGCCCGGCCGGTGGACTTTGGCGAAACCTTCGGCGGTGGGCTGATCGACCAGCTTTTAATGGAGCTGAACCTCCGGCGCAGCCCCGACGAGGCGCGCATCCGGGAGATCTTCAGGCTCTGCCCCCCGTACCGCGCCCGGTGCGAGCTGGAATCGCGCAAGGTCAAGGAGCAGTACTTCTCCCGCACGCTGGCCGCAAACGGGGCCGCGCGCTTCCCGGTCCCCTGCGAATCCTCCGTCAAAATCTACTACGACGATCCGCCGCTCACCCTGGACATCGCCGCCAGCGACGAGGACATGGACCTGGTGCTGAACCACGCCTCCCCCGCGCTGGGCGGCCGGTCGGTGCTGACCGCCTTTCGGCAGGGTTTTGCGCGGGCGCGGGCGCTCCTTCAGGCCGAGCCGCCGGAGGTGATCCTTCTGACGGGCGGCGCCTCCCGGATGGGCTTTGTGGCGGATCTGGCCTCGGAGGCCTTTCCGGAGGCGCTGATGCTTCGCGGCGCGGAGCCGGAGTTCGCCATTGCCCGGGGGCTTTGCTACGCGCTGAACGTGGACCTTCGCGCCGCCTGCTTCCGGGAGGACGTGCGCGCGCTGATCGATTCCGGCGAAATCGGGCGCGCCGCCGCCGAGAAGCTGCCGGACCTCTACCGCGCGGCCGCGCCCATCATCGTCTCCGCGCTGATCGACGACTGCGCCATCCCGGCGTTCCGCCGCTGGAAGCGCGGGGAGACCGACACCATCGACGATATGGGTGAGGAGATCGGCCGCCTGGTGGCGGAGGACCTGGCCTCCGGCGACGCCCACGCGCGGCTTACGCAGGCCGCGGCCGACTGGGCGCCGTCGCTTCGGCCCGCCCTCGAAGCCATGACCGACCCGATTTCGGCGCGCTACGGCCTGAACCCCGCCACGCTGCGGCCGCCCGCCGCGTTCTACGTGAGCGCCGGGGATCTCGATCTCAGGACCCGCGGCGGCATGCTGGACCTCTCCTACGCGCAGACGGCGGTGGACCTGGCGGTGGCCTCCGTGGCGGGGGCGCTTCTGGGCGGCGGCGGCGTGGCGCTGCTCATGGCGGGGCCGGCGGGCTTTGCCATCAGCTTCGCGCTGGGCTTTGCGGCCAGCCGCATCGGCACCACGCTGGCAAAGCCGCTGGTGGGCCGGGCGAGCATCCCGGCGTGGATGCGGCGCCTGTTTTCGGAGCGCGCCTACCGCGCGGGCCTCGAGCGCAAGCGGGCGCAATTGGAGGATGGGGTGCTGGACCGGCTTTCGGGAAACCTCAGGGCCCCCGGCGAATCGGCCCAGGCGACCCTCGGTGCCCTCACCGCCGCCATCGCGCAGCAGCTGAACGCACAGGCGGACGAGGCCCGGCTGCTGATCCGCTGACGCGCCCAGTCGCGCATCCCTTCGGGCAGAAACAGACCCATTCCGGCGCGCCGCGCCGTCATTTGAGGAGGAACCATGGCGAAGAATTACCGAGCGGAACTGACCGGGGTGTTTGGCTGCCCGGTGGACGAAAACCCGACGATCGCGCTGCAGGAAGCGGCCTTCCGGGCCGCCGGCCTCAACTACCGCTACCTGACGCTGCTGGTAAAACCCGAAGCCCTGGCGGACGCCTTTCGCGGCATGCGCGCGATGAACTTTCGCGGCATCAACCTGACGGTGCCCCACAAGGTGGAGGCGCTGAAGTACGTGGATGAACAAAGCGAGGAGGTGCGCCTGATCGGCGCCACCAATACCATCGTGAACGACGGCGGCAGGCTCGTCGCCCACAACACCGACGGCAAGGGCTTTGTAACCGGCATCGAAAAGGCGGGCGTACAGCTCCGGGACAAGAAGGTGACCCTCTTGGGCGCGGGCGGCGCGGCCCGGGCGATCGCCGTGGAGTGCGCGCTGGCGGGCGTAGCGGAAGCAACCATCGTCAACCGCGACGCCGAAAAGGGCCGCAATCTGGCGGCGCTTCTCAACGAACGAACCGCCTGCCGCGCGTCCTTTGCGCCTTGGGCCGGCACCGCGCCCATCCCGCCCTGCGACATCCTGATCAACGCCACCAGCGTGGGCCTCTACCCGGACCCGGGCTGCCCCGACATCCGCTACGAGGACATCGCCCCCGGCATGATCGTGCAGGATGTGATCCCCAACCCGGCCGACACCCTCTTTCTGAAAAAGGCGCGTCAGCGGGGCGCCACCGCGCTGGACGGCCTGGGCATGCTGGTCTACCAGGGTGCGATCGGCTTTACGCTCTGGACCGGGCTCGACGCGCCGGTGGACGCGATGCGGCAGGCCCTCGAGCGGGAAAACGCATAACGGCCCGGCCGGCGGAGGCGTCATGTTTTACGAAAAAGACTGGTTCATGCGGGAGATCAAGTTCGCGGTGCGCGCCGCGGCGCTTCTCATTTTCCACCGGGAGGACGTGACCTACCAGGTGGAGGATGAAACCCGCCTGACCGCGACGGACCTGATCCACCGGGCGCTTCTCGTCATGCTGGCGGAAGGCAGGATCTGCGACGCGGAGGATACCCTCTTTGAAAGCTTCCTGCCCGGCGACCGCAGCCATTTAAGCCTCGCGCTGGACTTATACCAGCGGCTCAATGAATTGAGCGACGATTACCTGGAAGCCCACAACTTCAGCCGGGCCGAAATCCACGACGGGCTCCGGGCGCTGATGGAGCGGTCGGGCCTGCCCTCCTTCGGCCTCTGACGCGTCATCCGGCCACGGCCTTGCCCGCCAGCACCGCGAGCCCGCCCATCGCGAGGCTCGCCAGCACGTACAGCGCGGCCATCCATCCCCGTCCGGCGCCGGCCAGCGTCGTGATTTCCAGCGCAAAGGTGGAGAACGTGGTAAACCCGCCGCACACGCCCACACGCAGAAGGAGCATCACTTCCGGGCTTATGCCCTCGTGCCGGGCCGCCAGCGCCGAGAGAATGCCTATGGCAAACGAGCCGATCACGTTGATCGCAAGGGTGACGACCGGAAAAGCGGCCTTCTCCGAAACCGGAATCAGCGACAGCAGATACCGAAGGACCGATCCGGCGAACCCTCCGACGCCCACGTACAGCGCGGCGCGCATGGCAACCCCTCCAAAACACAATTCAAGCCGACGACCGGCAGAGGTCGTCAGCTCATCGGCGGTTCGGGCTCTCGCCCCGGGAGACGCTCATTCCCACGCCCATGATACCTCCGTCCGCGGTTTTGCGCAAGCCTCTCCGCCCCGAAAGCACAAAAAATAACGCGCTCGCCCCCTCGCACACGAAATGGGCGCGCGCGGTTGACAGATGGCAGATTTTTGCTATAGTGTTGTCAGACGGGCCGGGCGGGATGCCCGGCGGCCATTGATGCGGATATCGGAAAGGGTGCATGGCATGAGGCGAAGCGTGCTGGCGCTGGTGGTTTCCCTGGCGGGGCTTGCCTATGCCGCGTGCACGGCCTTCGCGCTCTCCCGGATGGGGGGCCTCGGCTTGATCGTGCTGCGGATGGCGGATCGTGCGCTGGAGTTCTCCCCGGCGACGCCATACCTGGGCCTCGCCGCGCTGGCGGACGCGGCCATCTGGGCCCGGTTCATTTCCCAAAAACGCGGCTTTGCGCTGGCTTCGGCCCTTCTTTACGGAGCGGCCGCCCCCTTCGCGCTGTCCGAGCCGGCACTGATGGCGGGTCCGCTGGCCCTGGCACTGGCGGCACTGGCCGACTTTTTGCGCCCGGCCGCCGCCGCGGCGGATTCGGCTGCGGCGGCCCTCATCGGCGTCGTCGTCTTCGGGCTTGTCACGGGGCGGCTGCCCTTCGTTCCCTGAACCGCGGCGCCCCCGGGCGCGAAGGAGGAAAAACCATGAAGCTCACGCCGAGGCGGCGGCCATCCCTCAACCGCATTCTGGGCATCACCCAGGCGAAGCGGCGCATCGCCAGAGCCACCGGCATTCCCACCACAAAATCCGGGCGCAAGCGAAAGGCGCTGAATGCGCTGACGGGCGGAGCTTACGGCAGGTTCACAAAGCTCCGCGCCGACATCAACCGCCCCTTCAAATTCTTCAAGTGGCTGACGGGCAGGTAGGCGCACCCCGCGCTTTCGCGCAGCCGGACCGCCGGCTTCAGGCGCGCATCATGCGCACAAACGCCTCGCAGATGGCCGGATCAAACTGACCGCCGGCGCAGGCCTCTACCTCGACCAGCGCCGCCTCCCGGGAGATGGCCATGCGGTAGGCGCGGTCGCTGGTCATGGCGTCAAAGCTGTCCACGACGCTGAGGATTCGCGCCAGCAGCGGTATGTCCGCACCCTTCAGCCCCTGAGGGTAGCCGCGCCCGTCCCACCGTTCGTGGTGGCACAGGATTCCCTCCGCCACCGAAACCAGCTCCGGAGACGCCTGGGCGATCCGGTAGCCGATCTCCGGGTGCTTGCGCATCTCCACCCACTCGTCCCCGGTGAGCGGTCCGGGCTTGTCCAGAATCTGCTCCGGAATGCCGATCTTGCCCAGGTCGTGCAGCGCGCAGAGCAATTCCATATCCGGAACCTGGGATTCGTCCAGCCCCATCTCCCGCACGAGGCGGCCGGCCATGCGCGCCAGTCTGTCGGCATGTTCGCGCGTT
Source organism: Eubacteriales bacterium (assembly GCA_029974035.1). Next base: position 14,292 of record JARKQG010000102.1, read on the forward strand.
TCGCGGCTCTTTTCATACATGGTGGTGCGGATGGAGGCGATCAGCGACGAGTGCATGCTCTTGCGCTCGAGGAGCTTTTGCTTGTACATCGCGTCCTCCGCCTGCTTGAACACACTGTTGAATGTCTGGTCCGCGCCAAGCCGCGTGGCGCAGCCCATCGAAACGCTGAGGCGCAGCGCGTTGCCGTCGTCCAGGCGGATGGTCTCCCGCTCGCAGCCTTCCCACACCCGCTCACACAGCGCGCGGGCTTCCTCCTGCCCGGCGCCGGGCATCAGCACGCAGAATTCGTCGCCACCGATGCGGGATACGATGTCCTCCGGGCGCGCGTGGCGCGCGATGATGGCCGCGATGGCCTTGAGCAGCCCGTCTCCCTGCGCGTGGCCGAACACGTCGTTGGTCAGCTTCAGGCCGTTGATATCGCCCATGACCACCGTTACGGGGAACACGCCTTCCGCCTCCAGGCGCGCGCACTCCTTTTCGTAGAAGGCGCGGTTGTAAAGCCCGGTCAGCGCGTCGTGGTAGCTCAGGTAGCGGATGTGGCTTTCAGACCGCTTCCGCTGGGTGATGTCCCGCAAAAAGGCGCAGGTCAGCTCCGAGCTGATGATGTAGCTGAGCGAAACCTCGACGTCAAACACGCTGCCGTCCTTGCGCCGGATGCGGGATTCAAATCGCTCCGCGCCGCTCGACAGCACGCGGTCGCGCCGGGCGCGCATCTCCCCGAAGTCCGCGCCCGCCTCCAGGTCGCAGATGCGCATGCCGATCAACTCCTCGCGGCTGTAGCCCGTCATGGCGCAGATGGCGTCGTTGGCCATCACGATGCGCACGTTCCTGTCGCAGAGCCAGAAGCCGTCCAGCGTGGTGGAGAGGGCTTTGCCGTACTCCTCCTCAATGCGCCGCCGCAGGGTGATGTCCTGCAGCACGCCGACCACGCGCAGCGGCCGCCCCGCCCCGTCCCGCTCGGCGACCGCGATGGAATGCACGGTGCGCGTGCCGCCGTCCGCGCCGCGCAGCCTGAATTCCATGTCGTAGGGCGCGTCGTGCCGCAGGAGCCGCTCCAGTGCGTTGTCCATCATGGGGCGGTGCTCCGGCACCACCATGGCCTTGGGGATTTCAAAGGCGACCGCATTGTCCTCCGCCTTTTTCAGCCCGTAGATGCGGAACGCCTCGTCCGACGCCCACACCCGCATCGTCGCCAGGTCAAGCTCCCAATTTCCGGTGTTGGCGATTTCCTGCGCGCGGCGCAGCCGCTGTTCGCTCCTGGCCAGCGCCATGCGCGCCTGTTCGCTGGCCGTGACGTCCAGTGCAGATGTGACGACATAGCGCGGCTCACCCCGGGCGGAGATGATCACCGACGAGGAGACGGACAGGATCGCCGTTTCGCCGTTCCTGCGGATGAAACGCCGGACGGCCGCCCGGGTGGTCGATTGATGCAGGGTGATCTGCGCCAGGGTGTCATGCAGCAGCGCCCTGTCCTCCGGGTGGACAAAGTCCGCCACGGGCCGTCCCAGCATTTCCTCCGCGGCGTATTGGAATATATCCGAAAGCGACCGGTTTACGCGCAGAAAGCGGCCGTCCAGCGAAATGTGCGCCATGCCGATGACCGCCTGCTCAAAGGCGGAGCGGTACAGTTCCTCGCTCTCGCAGATGCGCTCCCCCGCTTCCATCTCCTCCGTAATGTCCTGAATCACGCCGATCATCTTCTGAATTTTTCCGTCCTCGCCGCGCTCAAAGCTGGCATGGGCCTTCACGTAGCGCAGCGCGCCGTCATCGTAGCGGATGATCCGGTACTGGTGGCTGTATCGCTCGCCCGTCGCCATCGCGCGCGTCCGGTGCTCGACGGCGATGGCCAGATCGTCCGGATGCACCCGCGTTTTCCAAAAGTCCGGGCCGGGCGCAAAGTCCTCCGGAACGCCCATGATCCGCTTGTAGGCCGGCGACCAGACGACCGCATTGGCCCGCTCGTCGTGCTCCCAGGTGCCCAGCAGCGCCATCTCCACCGCCGCGCTGCTGCGGGCTTCGGAAATCTTCAGCTGCTGCTGGAGACGGTATCGTTCGGTGACATCGCTGAAGATAAGCACCACGCCCACGACGCTGCCGTAGGCGGAATGGATGGGCGCGGCGCTGTCGCTGATGTGGCGGCGGGTGCCGTCCGCGCTGATCAGCACCATGTGGTTGGAGAGACTCACCTTGCGCCGCGTGGTCAGCACAGCTTCGACGATGTCTTCACCGGGCTGCCCCGTCATGCTGTTTTCAATGCGGAATACTTCCGAAAAGGGCTTCCCCACCGCCTGCTCCAGCGTCCAGCCGGTCAGTTCCTGCGCGGAAGGGTTCAAAAATGTGACAGACCCCTTGCTGTCGGTGGTGATCACCCCGTCGCCCATGCTCATCAGTGTGATGCGCAGGCCCCTTTCGCTCTCCGAAAGCGCGTCGAGCTGCTTTTGCAGCGCGGCAAAACGGGTGTTCTCATCCAGAAAAGGCAGGGACTTCCCCGCTCCGGCGTCGTGCCGGGCAAGCAGGCGCCGGAGCGCCTTCGCCAATCTCGTCATGCGCTTCATTCCAATCTTGCTTTCCTGATCGAACATGCGCGCGGTCGTGTATAGTATATATCCTCAGGGGTGCATTGCGCAAGGATGATTTTTTCGGAAAGATTGCGCGAAGTGTGCGCACCCTTGATTTTGCCGAGAACCCTTCCGCGTATCTGAGGGGCATACCGGAGAAATCCTGCCGCGCCGGGGCCTTTGGCGAAGCCTCCGAAGGCGGCGCGCTGCGCCGCAATAATTTACAGTCTGCGCCGCGGGTTTTCTTCCGGGAACAGCTTGACAAATCCCCTCTGCCATAGTAGAATAATGACTCGTGAGACTGCTCCGTTGGCCGAATATCAAGGGTTATTAGCTCAGTTGGTAGAGCACCTGACTCTTAATCAGGGTGTCCAGGGTTCGAGTCCCTGATGACCCACCATCGGCGCGTTTTGTGCGCCGTCCGCCAATGTAGCTCAGCCGGTAGAGCAGCGGTTTCGTAAACCGCAGGTCAAGGGTTCGAGTCCCTTCATTGGCTCCACGTCGAGGTGTAGCGCAGTTTGGTAGCGCGTTTGGTTCGGGACCAAAAGGCCGCAGGTTCAAATCCTGTCACCTCGACCA
>JARKQG010000106.1 GCA_029974035.1 Eubacteriales bacterium
TCGATGATCTCCAGCGAATAGACCTGCCGTACCAGTCCCGACAGGACGGCCGCCTGGTAGCCGGAACCGGTTCCGATTTCCAGGATCACGTCGCCGGGTTGCGGGTCGATCAGGTCGGTCATCAGCGCGACGATGTACGGCTGCGAGATGGTCTGGCGATAGCCGATCGGCAGCGCCGTGTTCTGGTACGCCGCCCACTGCATGTCGTCCGGGACGAAGGCGTGGCGCGGAACCCGCCGCAGCGCATCGATCACACGCGTCGCCAGGGACGCCCTCCCGGTCAGGCGGCAGGTGGCGCGCACCTCTTCGCGGATTTCTTCGAGCAGGAAGCAGATTTCCGGATCGCGATTGTTGCTCATGGCTTGTTTCAGGGGCCGCCGGAAAACACGCGCGCCATGCTTACCGTCTCCTCCCCTTTCAAGGAGGAGGCCGGGAGGGGGATGGGGTTAGCCAGGGGGCGATGAAATCCCTTTCTACCCCATCCCCACCCCAACCCTCCCCTTGATGGGGAGGGAGGTGGCGTCAGCGTGATCGTAGGTCCCGAAATTGCACCTCCTTGATTAAAAAATAGCCAATCATCCGGTGCGCATCCAGCGCCCGCGCACGAAATCCCGCCCTTCAAGTCCTGAAATCTTCTGCCAGAATGAATCAAGGAGGATCGAACCATGAGCGAGATGTTCCGATTCGCTGACGAACTGGGGCCGGCCAGGATCATCCACATCCACGACCCCGCGATCGGCCTGAAGGGTGTCCTGGTGATCGACAACGTCGCGGCCGGGCCGGCGATCGGCGGGCTGCGCATGGCGTCCGACGTGACGACCGAGGAATGCTTCCGCCTGGCCCGCGCGATGACCTTGAAGAACGCGGCGGCGGGCCTGGCGCACGGCGGCGGCAAGTCCGTCCTCTACGGCGATCCGAAGATGCCGCCCGCCGAGAAGGAGCGCCTGATCCGCGGCATGGCCTGCGCGCTGCGCGACGTGAAGGATTACATCTTCGGGCCGGACATGGGCACCGA
>JARKQG010000041.1 GCA_029974035.1 Eubacteriales bacterium
CGGCAAGACCCACAACAACTGGTACAGCCTGTACGATGCGGCGATGCTCAGCTTCACCTCCTACACCAAGAGCGGCCTGCGCGTCGCGACGATCGGCGGCTTCATCCTGTCCTGCCTGAGCATGGCGGCGGCCATCGCATACCTCGTGCTCAAGCTCGTGCGCTGGCAGGATTTTGCCGCGGGGCAGGCACCCATCCTGATCGGCATGTTCCTGCTGGGCGCGGTACAGCTGTTCTTCATCGGCCTTCTGGGCGAGTACGTGATGAGCATCAACACCCGCGTGATGCGCCGCCCGCTGGTGGTCGAGGAGGAGCGCATCAACTTTGACAGCGGCGACAGCCAGGAAAGCAAGACTACCGTGGCGTGATCCGCGCCGGGCGGCCGATCCAATGCCACGGGGGATGGGGGAGGATATCATGCGCAAAGCGCCTTCGCCGCGTGAACAGGGGGTGCGCTGGTTTGACTGGGCGGGGTTCGCCCTGTGCGCCGCGGCCTGTTTTCTGCTGTTTTGCCATAGTGACATCGGCATCACCGCGCAGCACTCCCTGGAATACCTGAACGGTCATTTTACCGACTTTTACAGCGCCTGCCGGGCGACGATGGGCGGCTATTTCGCCAACTACATGCCCACCACCTTCCTGGCGTTTGCGGTGTGGAACCTGCCGCTGAAGCTTTTTGAGCTGCTGCCCCGGTACGCGGGGGACTGGTCGGTCGGCTTTCTCATGTGGAACCGGCTGCTGAGCGTCGGCGCGTACCTGCTGAGCGGATGGCAGATGCTGCGCATCTGTCGGGACCGGCTCGGCATGGGAATGGGGCAGGCGAGGCTCGGCGCTTTTTTGTTTCTGACCGCGCCGGCCGCGTTTTACAGCCAGTTTCTGTTCGGCCAGTACGACAGCTTTACGGTGCTGTTTGTGCTGGTGGGGCTCCATTCGTGCCTGAAGGAGGACATGGAGGCGGGGGACTGGCGGCGCGCGGCGCTCTGGTTCGGCCTGGCGGCCTCGTTCAAGTATTACGCGATTTTGCTGTTCGCGGTGGTGCTGCTCCTTCGGGTGAAGGACCTGGGCAGGGTCTTCCGGTATGCCGCGGTTTCGGCGGTTCCCGTCGCGCTGGCGGCGGCCTTTTACCTGATTACGGACCGGGACGCCTTCGTCTCCGGGGTGCTCAATTTTACGATGCTGGGCGCGCCTTCGGGCATGGAGTGGGCGGTCGGCCCGGTCAACATCCAGCCGTCGATCGTCGTCTGGTGCTTTCTTCTGGCGTTCGCGTTCTTCTGCCAGCCGCGCAGCCCGCGGGAGATGATCGGCTACGCGCTGTACTTCTGCTCGGGCGTCTGCGCGACGCTGTTCACCGTCATGAGGTGGAACCCCCAGTGGGTGATGCTGGCGGTGCCCTTCTGGACGCTGGGCGCGACGGTCAGCAAGCGGCGCGACGTGTTTTTGTGGCTGGACGTGCTGTTCGCGGTGGTGTTCGTGGTGTTCGTGGTCAACCGATGGCCGGACAATGTGGATCAGGAAGTGCTGCGCAACGGCATTCTGATGCCGCTTCTGCGCACACGCGTCCAGGCGCCGGTCACGATGCGGCAGCTGTTCCACTTCACCAAGGTCGATTCGCTGTACTCGGTGCTGACGGCCGTCATCTGGGTGCTCTTCTTCTTCCGGCACCCGCGCTACAACCTGGAAGACTTCTCCGCCGCGCCGGTCCGGCCGGTGCGCGCGCCGGCGACGCTGCGGTTTCTGGCCATCGGGCTTTTGTTCACCGCCGCCGCGCTGGCCTGCGTGCCGGCCTGGCTCCAGGCGGACCGGGTGCTGTGGCGGCAGGGGGAGGCGACCGACGTGCTGAGGCTGGCCGCCACGGCGGAACAGGGCGGAATTGTGCAGACGGTCACGCTGCCGGACGGGGTGGTGCGGGGCGCGGTGTTCACCGCGTCGGGCGCGCCCGGCGGGGTGCGGGTGGAGATGGTGGACGGGGAGACCGGCGCGGTACTGGCCCGGGCGGAAGCGGGCGCGGCGGACGCCGCCGGCGTCACCTCGGTGCGGTTTGACCGGCCGGTGGACGTCCGAAGCGGCGCGCCCTACGCGGTGCGCTTCCTCGTCGACGCGCCGGACGCCGCCGTACTGTGCGGCGACGGCGAAATCTCCCAGATCAGCTATCGCGGCGTGGAGCAGGTGCCCGCCGGGCCGACGCGCCTGATTTGCGCCGGGGAGGAAGTGGAAAACGGCCACGTGGCGCTGACCCTCACCGGCGACGTGTCCGGGTGACGCGGAGAGGGCGCGCTATATGCGCTCATCCTCGATGGCGCCCTGCGTCTTGAGAAAGCACTGCCTGGCCAGCGCCTTGCGGCGGCCGATCAGCATCATGTACAGGCAGTCCACCAGCAGAATCTGGGACACGGTTTCGCAGGAGGGCTCGTACTCCCGGCCGGTCTTGTGGTCGGCCACCGCGCACAATACGCAGTGGGCGTGCCGGTTGATGGGCGTGTCCCGGAAGCTCGTCAGGCCGAGCACCCGCGCGCCGGCCGCCTTGGCGCGCTCCATCGCGCGCAGCACCGAGCGCGAACGGCCGTAGGTGCTGATCCCGATCACCACATCCCCCGGGCCGGCCAGCGACGAATACACCGCCTGCGTCTGCGGATCGGAGGATTCCACGCAGTGCATGCCCAGGCGGTAAAACCGGTTGACGAGGCTCCTGCTCACCACCGCGGACCGGCCCTGCGCGAACACGTAAAGCGCGCGGCAGTCCAGCAGCATGTTCAGGGCCTCGTCCATTTTTTGGGGATCGATCAGCGATTGGGTCTCCATCAGCGACCGCACCCCGTTTTCAAACACCTTCCGGCAGACGGTCTCCGCGGTGTCCCCGTCGCCGATGTCCGAATAGGCCATGCCGCCGCCCGCGCCGCAGCCGGCGCGGGCGGCGTCGATCTGAAACGCCCGGTAGCTGGCGTACCCCAGGCGCCGCACGCACCGGGTCAGCGTCGCCTTGCTGACGCCGCACGCCTCCGCCAGCGCGGCGCCCGTCATCGCCTGCACCCGCTCCGGGTGCTCAAGAGCGTACCGCGCCAGCTTCTGCTCCGACGCGGACAGCGCGTTGATCCTGCTTTTCAGGCCCGCAAAAAAGTCGCCGCGGGCGGCGCCGTCTTCCTGCATCAGACATCCTCCCCTGCGCGGGTTTTCCGGCCCTGCCGGGACTATCATTGTAAACGGTGGCCGGGGCGCTGTCAATGCCGCCGGCGGCCTTTCCGCGGGACGCGAACGGGCGTTGACACTGCCCGCCGCGCGGCGTATAATGAAACCAAGTACCGGAAATATGATAAAACATGAAATTCTGTTGCGAACACGCTTTTGAGGAGGGGTATCATGGCGATTGAAACCGTCAGGAAACTGCTGAACGAGGCCGAACGGGCGAACACGGCGATCATCGCGTTTGAATGCAGCGACTACAACATGGCGTACGCGGCGTGCGCAGCCGCCGAGCGGGTGTCCAAGCCGGTCATCGTCATGCTGGACCCCTTTACCTGCTACGAAAAGAACGTGTCCGCGCCCCGGGCCTTTGCCGGCGCCTTTGAGGCCGCGGCGCGTTCGGTTTCGGCGCCGGTGGCGCTGCATCTGGACCACAGCTCGGACTATTGCTACATCGTGGGCGCGATCCGCGACGGCTTCCGGTCGGTGATGTTCGACGGGTCGAACCTGCCTCTGGAGGAGAACCTGGCCCTCACCCAGAAGGTGGTGGAGACGGCGCGCATCTTTGACGCCGACGTCGAGGCGGAGCTGGGCCGGGTGGGCTTCGCGGCGGATTCGGACGAGGACAGGCTGGACATGTACACCAAGCCGGAGGTCGCCGCCTACTTCTGCGAAAAGACGGGGGTCACCTCGCTGGCGGTGGCGATCGGAAGCGCCCACGGCATCTACAAGAGCGAGCCCCGCCTGGACCTGGACCGGCTCGCCCAGATCAAGGCGGCCACCGACGTGCCGCTGGTGCTGCACGGCGGCAGCGGCATTCCGGACGATCAGCTCCGCAAGGCGTTCCGGATGGGCATACGCAAATTCAACGTGGGCACCGAGTACTTCCAGCTCTATTACGAGGCCGTGCACGCGTTCTGCCAGAAGTACGGGATGGATCTGCCCGCCCGCCGGATGCCGGTGCACATTCTGGACATGCCGGCCTTTGTGCAGAACCGGCTGATCGACTACCTCTGCAAAAAGCTGGAGCTCTGCGTGATGTAGGCCTTAAAGGGGGGGCGCTCGTGAGCTACATCGGCCTTGACGTGGGAACATCCGGCTGCAAGGCGGCCGTAATGGACGGGCGCGGCGTGCGGGCCATCGCGCGCAGCGAATATCCGCTGCGGATGGAAAGACCCGGATGGGCGGAACTGGACATGGCCCTCGTATGGGAGGCCGCAAAGCGGGCGCTCCTGGAAATCGCGCCCTTTGCGCGGGACACCTCCGGGATGGCGGTGTCGTCGCTGGGCGAGTCCTTCGTGCTGCTGGACGGGCGCGACCGGCCGCTGGCCGGTGGCATGACCTACCTGGACGAGCGCGGCGAGGATGAGCTGGAGGACATCGCCCGCGCCTTTTCCCCGCAGGCGCTTCACGCGCTGACCGGCGCGCAGCCAAGCGCCATGTACTCGCTGCCCAAGCTGCTGTGGATCCGCAAAAACCTCCCGGAGGCGGCGGCCCGCGCGAAAAAGCTCATGCTGGTTTCGGAGTACGCGGGCTATCTTCTGACGGGGGAGCGCGCCATCGACTGCTCCCTCGCGTCCCGGACGATGATGCTCGACGTCCGGGCGCTGGACTGGTCCGACGAAGTGCTGGACCGCTTTGACATCCCGCGCGGCCTGCTCGCGCCGGTGGTGCCCGCGGGCCGGCCGGTGGGCAGGGTCCGGGGAGAGATCGCGCGCGCGCTGGGGCTGCCCGAGGGGCTCACGCTGTACGCCGGCTGCCACGATCAGTGCGCGGCGACGCTGGGGGCCGGCGTGTTTGAAAAGGGCGGCGTGATGGCGGGGGAGGGGTCCTCCGAAAGCCTGATCGTGCTGGCCGGGCGCGGCGAAATCGACGCCTCGGCCGACCTCATGGCCGATCGCGCCCTCAGCTTTGAGCCCTTCGTTCTGCCGGGGTTGTACGCCGTTACGCTGGGGCAGCCCACCTACGGCACGTGCTTCCGGTGGTTTGCCGAAAAATTCAGCGACGGCGCCACGCCCGCCCAGCTCGACGCGGCCTGCGCGGAGGACGCCGGTTCGGCGCTTTTCCTGCCCTATCTGGCGCAAAACCCGATGGACCGGGGTACAGGCGCGCAGGGCGCGTTTCTGGGGCTGACGCTGGGCACCTCAAAGGCGCAGATGTACCGCGCGCTGCACGAGGGCCTGTGCATGGAAACGCGCGTCAACTGCGATCTTCTGGCGGCGCTGGGCGCCGCGCCCGCGCGTCTGGTGGCCACCGGCGGCTGTTCGCGGTCCGCGCTTCACATGCAGATCAAGGCGGACGTGCTGGGCATGCCGGTGGACGCGGCGGCCTCCGGAGACGCCGGGATCGTCGGGCTGGCGATGGTGTGCGCGGTCGCGTCCGGCGAATTTTCCGGGTACGAAAAAGCTGCCGCCGCGATGGTGCCGAAGGGCGTCACATACCTGCCCCGGCGGCGCTGCGATGAAAAGCTGACCCGCTACCGGCGGGCGCGGGCGGCGGTCCGGGCGATTGACGGCGGCGGAGCGCCCTAGTGGACGAACTACCAGTAGTCCGCGAAGCCCAATTCCCGCGCTATGGCTGGATCTTTTCCTGTCCGGCTGTGTCGCTCTCCGCTTGACGTAGCGCTGCTACGCCTGCGCTCCGGCTCCGTGCCGGGCAGAAAAATCTCTGCGCCCTATCATCGGTTCTTGGACTTCGTGGACTACTAGATTGTTTCCTTCAGGAACTCAAACTGACGGTTGATCACCAGGGCCGCGGCACCGTACGCGCCCATGCTCTCGTCGCACTCGCAGGGGATCACGGTCAGGTGCTCGAAGTTGTCCGGGATCGCGTTGCGCTCCAGCGCCGAGCGCAGCGGCCCCATGAACGCGTCGCCCGCGCGGATCAGCTCGCCGTAGAGCACGATGTGGCGCGGCGCCAGGATGTCCAGAATGACGCCCAGCGACTGGCCCAGGTACTCGGCCGTCTCGCCCAGGAGCCGGAGGGCGGACGGGTCCCCCTCGAGGGCCAAGTCCACGAAGGCGCCGACGCCGATCCTCGTATAGTCGCCGCCGACGCGCGCCAGAAGGGCGGGCATCCCTCCCGCCAGCGCCGCCTCGATCAGCTTGACCCGGAGGCCCACGTCGGACACCTCCGCGTTCAGGCAGCCCCGCCGGCCGCAGGTGCACAGCCGGTTGCTGCCGTACACCTTGGTGTGGCCCAGCTGCCCGGCGTAGCCCTTGTTGCTGAGGAAGAGCTCGTTGTTGATCACCGGGACGAGCCGGACGCCATTGCGGATGGAGACGAACAGAAAGTCGTCCGTGTATCCGGGCGGCAGCTTCCGGTGCTTGTAGCCGATGGCCATCGCGGTCACGTTGTTTTCCACGTAGCAGGGGCATTGGAACCGCGCCTCGATGAAGGCCTTGACGGGCACGTTGCGCCACGCCTTGATAAAGGCGTACTCCAGCCCGACGCCCCGCTCGCTGTCATAGTAGCCGGGCAGGCCGATGCCGATGCCGAAGAGCTGGTTGGGCCTGTGGGCCCGGAGCACTTCCTCGATCAGTCCGGCCAGCTTTTCCAGCACGTCCTCCGAGCTGTCGCCGGGGTCGATCACGCGGGAGGCGCTGCCCATTACGTTGTCGCAGAAGCCCAGCATCGCGCAGTTCATGCGCGTCGCGTTGAATTCCACGCCGATGAAGCTGCCGAACTCCGGGTTGATGCGCAGCCACGTCGGCTTGCGCCCGACGTGGCCGTCGCTGCTCTCCTCCTCGTAGAGGTATCCCTTTTCCAGCAGTTCGTCGATGACGCCCAGCACCGTGGCCATGCTGTAGGAGGTCATCTTTTTGATGTCGTAGCGGGACAGGCGCCCGCAGGTGCGGATCAGGTTGAGAATCTTGTTGCGCTTATAGTATTTTCGGGTCTCGATGATGGACTCGCTCATACGTACCCCCACTGCCCAAGGATTTGCCGCGCCCGGCGGCGCGGCAGTCCGCAAAACCGGAGCGTCACCGCGTTTCCACTGATTATACCCCGGATGGGGCGGGTTTTTCAAGGCGGCGCGCTTTAGGCGCCGGTCAGCCCTTGATCGCGCCGCTCATCATGCCGCTGACGAAGTACTTCTGCACCGCAATGTAAAACGCGATCATCGGGAACGTGATGATGACCAGCACCGCGAACAGCGCGCCCGGCTGGCTGAAGTAGAAGCCCTGATACTGCATGGGGACGAGGGTCAGCGTCTTCATGTTCACGTCGCTCATCGTGACCAGCGCCAGGAAAAATTCGTTCCAGGACGTCAAAAACTGCCAGATGACGATCACGATCATGCCCGGGCGCAGGATGGGCAGCACCACCTGGAAGAACAGCCGCCAGTACCCGCAGCCGTCCACCGTCGCGGCCTCCTCGAGCTCCTCGGGGAAGGAATCCATAAAGCCCTTGAGCACCACGATGGCAAAGGGGATGCCCAGCGCCGTGTACGGGAGGATCAGCCCCTGATAACGGTTGAGCCACCCCAGCCGGCTGTTGATCTGCGCCAGCGGGATCACCAGCGCGCTGATGGGCACCATCAGCGTGATCATGAGGAGGTTGTAGATCAGCTTCTTGTGCACGATCTCCCTGCGCGTCAGCCCGAAGGTGGCCATCGACGCGAAGAGCGCCACCAGGATGACCGTCGACACGGTCACCACGGCGCTGGACAGGAAGTTCCAGCCCAGCGAGCTCTGGGACAGCACCAGGCGGTAGTTGGTGTCCACCACCGGCGGCAAAAACAGCACCGGCTCAAAGGCCAGCTCCGCCGGGCGGAAGGACATGCTGACCATGTAGACCAGCGGCACCATCCACAAAAGCGCGACGGCGCCCAGGCCCAGCTTCCACAGCCATTCAAACTTTCCCCGCTTCATGCGCGCTCGCCTCCCTTTCCGATGAAGTTGCCGGAGCCGACGGTCACGACCTGCGCCACCGTCAGAATCAGCGCGATCAGCAGCACCACCACGGAAATCGCCGACGCGTACCCCATCTGCTGCACCGAAAAGCCCATGCGGAAGATGTAGGTGCCCGGCATTTCGGAGGCGGAATTCGGGCCGCCGCTGGTCATCGAATAGACGAGGGCAAAGGTCTGCAGCGAGCCGATGATGCCCAGCATGATCAGCGACTTGTGCACCGGGGCGAGCAGCGGCAGGTAGATGCGGCGGATCAGGCGAAAGCCCTTCGCGCCGTCGATCATGGCGGCCTCCTTGATATCGGGCGATATCTGGGAAATGCCCGCGATGTACAAAAGCATGGACCAGCCGGTCCATTCCCAGATGTTGACCGCAATCACGCCGAATATGGCGCTGTGGACGTCGCCCAGCCAGTTGAACGGGCCCTTGAAGCCCATGCGGTACAGCGCGTTGGTGATCAGCCCCTGGTAGGGCGAGAACATGTTCTTGAACAGGATGGCGATCGCCACCACCGACGTGACCACCGGAATGAAGAACACGGTGCGGTACAGCGACTTGCGGCGGGTCATCTTCTCCTCGATGATGTAGGCGAAGGTGAAGCCCAGCAGCATCTGGACGAAGACGGTGACCACGATCCAGTACAGGCTGTTGCGCAGCGTGATGCCAAAAACCTTGTCCTGAAAGAGCGCCTTATAGTTGTCCAGGCCGACAAACTGCATGTTCGCCAGCGTGGACCACTTGAAAAAGCTGCCCTGTACGATGAATTCCACCGGATATGCGATAAACAGGATGAAAAAGATCACGGCCGGCGCCAGAAACAGGCGGGCGGAGATTTTGTTGCTCAAGACCTTTCCTTTTTGCATGCGTCGTGCCTCCCCGGATGTACTCGGCGCCGATGATGTGTCTGAACCTGAATGGATGGAGGGCGGTGCCGAACCGAAACCGGCACCGCCCGAACCCGGAACCCCGGGGCGTTACTTGCCCAGCACCTTGTCCTGTTCGGCCTGGATCTGCTCCAGCGCCGCGAGGGGCTCAAGCTGGCCGGCGGCCACGCCCTGCAGCGCGTTTTGCAGCGCGTTCTCGATCTCGGGGGAGGCGATGCGCTGGTTTTTGGCGTCGTCCAGCTTCGCGGAGTAGGCCTCGATCTGCGCCTTGATCTTGGCGTCGATGTCGCCCTGGGGCGCGATGCCCTTGAAGGCGGGCAGGTTGTTCAGGTCGTTGATCGCCTGCTGGTTGGCCGCGCCGGCTGCGAAGGAGGAGAGCACCTTCCAGGCCGCGTCGGGGTCCTTGCAGCTCTTGGAAATGCCGTAGCCAAAGTCCATGCCGCCGATGGCGGGCGAGGCGGTGGCGCCGTCGGTGCAGGCGGGCAGGTAGAAGCTGTCAAAGCTCCAGTCGGCGACCAGCGGCACCGGGGTGGGGGCGGTATACTCCTGCCACCACCAGGAACCCAGGGCCATCATGCCGACCTTGCCGGCGGTGAACAGGTTCACGCCGTCCGGGTAGGAATTGTTGGACAGCGCGCCCACCTGCATGATGCCGTCGGTGTACATGCTCTTGTAGGCTTCCATGGCCTTGACGAGGTTCTCGTCGGTCCACTTGCCGGTGCCGTCCTGGGCGGCGTAGACCTGGTCGCCGAACTGGGTCGCCAGCATCAGGAACATGTTGACGTGCTGCCATCCGTCGGAACCGCCGAAGTACAGCGGCGCATAGCCGTTGTCCGTCAGCGCCTTGGATACGTCGATCAGCTCCTGCCAGGTGGTGGGCACGGAGAGGCCCAGCTTTTCAAAGATCTTCGTGTTGTAGAGGATGTTGATGATCTGGCTCTCGATGGGGATGATGTACACGCCGTCGTCGCCCTCGGGGTTGCCAAGGCGCATCTGGGCGGCGTCGATGCCGTAGAACTTCTCCTCCCAGTCGTCGCCCCAGGTGGCCTTCGCGTAGGGCGCCAGATCGATCAGGTAGTCGCGGTACTGCTGGGTGAGCGAGCCGGGCTGCAGGCCCAGCACGTCGCCCATGTTGTTGGCGCCGGCGCCCGCCGCCAGCGCGGCCAGGTATTCGGGGTTGTAATTGTAGTTGGTGTAGGTGATCTTGATGTCGGGGTTTTCCTCCTCCACGGCGGCGATCATCTTCTCGATGGTGCGCGGAATCGGCGTCCATGTCCAGATGCTCACGTTCGTTTCCGCGAAGGCTGCGATGGAACCGACCAGAAGTGCCAGCGCGAGTGCAATAGCGACCAAGCTCCGTCTCATGATTGGAAACCCTCCTTAATGTCGGTGTTCGCCAGGGCGTCGGGATCCGAATTCGCCGCGCATGCGCCGGCGAAACCTTGAAAACGTCACTTGTCGAGAAACATCTGGACTTCGGCGTCCGGCAGGTTGGAGATCGGCCCGATGCGCTCCGCGTGGTAGAGCACCTTGGCAATGGACTCCGCCGCCTCCACCTTGTTCATCGCGGCGCGCAGGTCCGCGCCGACGGCCAGCACGCCGTGGTTTCCCAGCAGCACGATGTCGTGTTTTTTCACGAATTCCTCGGCCACGTCAAAGATCTCGGTGGTGCCGGGGCGCCCGTAGGGGGCGCAGGGGATGATTTTGAAGTTCCCGATCATTTCCGGGTACGCGCGGGTTTCGATGGATTTTCCGCACAGCGAATACGCCGTCAGCATCGTCGGGTGCGCGTGCACCACGCCGAACACATCCGGGCGGGTTTCGTAGGCGCGGGTGTGCAAAAGCATTTCGGACGAGGGCTTCCGGACGCCGGCCACCTGCCGGCGCGTCTTTTCGTCGATGACGCAAATCAGCTCCTCCGTCAGAAAGGCCTTGTTTACGCCCGCGGGCGTGATGTAGATGTAGCCGTCCTTCCTGAGGGACACGTTGCCCTCGTAGGCATTGACCAGATGGCATTCATCCAGGCGTTTGCAGACCCTGAGTACCTCTTTGATTGCGCCGACATCCATGAAAAGCTCCTCCTTTGTGTTTCGTCGAAATTATCCGAAAACGCCGACGCTCGCCGCCCGTTCCATTTTTTCGGTCCAGAGCCGGCTGTCGCGCGGCTCGAAGCGGGCGGTTTCAAACGAGCGGGCGGAAATTTCGCGCATTTCCGAAAGGCTCCCCACTTCGCCCAGGGCAAAAAGCTGCGACAGCGCGTTGCCCGCCAGCGACGCGTGGGGGAGCCCCGCCCGGACCGGAAGGTTCGCGGCGTCGGCGGTCAGCTGGTTGATCAGGGCGTTGCGCGATCCGCCGTTGATGATGGTGAGCCTGGCGATGGGCCGCCCGGCCGCCCGGGCCAGCATCCGCGCCGTGTGCGCCGTCTTGAGGGCGATGCTCTCAAACACGCACCTGAGGTATCCGGCGTCGTCCGCCGGGCGCGGCTGCCCGGTCCGGTCAAAATAGGCGTTCATCTTTTCGATCATCGCCCCGTCGAAGCGGTTGAAGGATTCGTCGTCCAGGTCGAGGAAGCTCCGGTTGTCAAAAACCCCCTCCGCCATGCGGATCACGTCCTCGTGGGAATACCGCACGCCCCGCCTCGCCCAGTCCTCCATGAGGCCGTTCAGGAACCAGAACGCCGCGAAGTCCCGGTAGATCAGGTTTCTGCCGCACATGCCGCCGGTGTTTTTGAACCCGCCCCGGAAAAAGGCGTCCGTCAGGCCGATGAAGTCGCACTCGATGCCCATGTTGATGTTGGTGCCGGAGCTCACGTACGCGCAGTCGTCGCCAAAGTCCGGGATGGCGCAGGTGGCGGCCGCGGTGTCGTGGGAGCAGGCGGCGACCACCTTTGTATCCGCCCCAAGGCCGGTTTCGCTCCGCACCAGCGCCGTCAGACGGCCCTTGACCGAGCCCGCGGGCACGAGATCGGTAAAGAGGTGCTCCGGAATGCCGAAGCTGCGCATGAGGGGCGCGCACCACCCGTCCAGCCGGTCGTTCAGAAGCGCCGTCGTGCCCGCGAAGGAGCGCTCGGTGCTCATCACGCCGCTGAGAAAGTAGGCGAAGAGGTCCGGCAGGAACAGCACCGCCTTCGCGGTGCGCAAAATGGCCTCCCCGCGCCGGGCCATCACGTAGAGCTGCGGCAGGGAGTAGTTGCGCGTCGGCTGACAGCCCGTCATGCGGAAGATCTCCCGCGCGGAGACGGTTTGGTACATGTCCTCAAGCGCGTCCTTCGTGCGCATGTCCCGGTAGTGGAACACCGGCTCCGCCAGCTGGCCCGAGGCGTTGATCATGGCGAAGGTCGCGCCCCAGGTGTCCACGCCCACCGACGCCGCCGGCGCGTCCGAAAACGCCCGGAAGCCCTCCAGCATGTGGGTGTAGAGCGAGAACACATTCCAGTACAGGTTGTCGTGGATCGCCACGGGCACGTTGGGGAAGCCGAAGTTTTTATCTATTTCGATTTTATTGCCGTCAAATGCGAAGCGGCACATCTTGCCGTTGCTGGCGCCCAAATCGGCAGAAATAACATACATCGGGTTCATACCTTGGATCGCCTCGCATATCGCTGAAGATTCCGCGGGGTAATTCGCATCTTTTGCGTATATTGTAATGCCGGAGGCAGGCATTGTCAAGCTGTGCCCGGTGTTAATTTTATCAATAAAGTAGCATATACACAAAAAATAAGTCGAAAATGATAAAATGCGCCTTTGCGTGACGCGGCCGCGCTTTTGGGGTATAAAGCGGGTACCAAGGCGCGTTGCCCGTCGCCCGGCGGAAAGGAGGGCTTGCCGTGCCCGGAAGCACCGAAGGGGCGGAGGACCGCCCGCTGCTCATGACCATCTTTGGCGGCACGGGGGATCTGACCCAGCGCAAGCTGCTGCCCGCGCTGTACCACCTGCTGGCGGAGGGCCGCCTGCCGCGGGAGACCGTCATCCTGGCCGTCGGCCGCAGGCCCATGGAGGACGAGTCCTACCGGCGCCGCGCCCGCGAGGCCGTGGCGGCCTTTTCGCGCTCCGGGGCAGACGAAGAGAAGCTGGCGGGCTTCCTCGCCCGCCTGCACTACCGGCAGATGGACTTCATCGGCCAAAGCGACAGCTTCCGCCATCTGGCGGACTGGATCGGGCGGCGCGAGGCGGACTTTGGCGCGCCGGCGGTGCGGCTCTTCTTTCTGGCCGTGAGGCCGGAGCACTTCGGGCCCGTGGTGCGCAGCCTCGGCGCCCACGGCCTGGCGGAAAAGGGCAACCCCGACCACCGGGTGCTGATCGAAAAGCCCTTCGGCCGGGATCTGGCCTCGGCGCGGGCGCTGGGCGCCACCATCGCCCAGGGGCTGGAGGAGCGGCAGGTGTACCGCATCGACCACTACCTGGGCAAGGAGATGATCCGAAACATCCTGGCCATCCGCTTTGGCAATTCCCTTTTTGAGCCGCTGTGGAACCACCACTACGTGGACAACATCCAGATCACCTCCACTGAAACCCTGGGCGTGGAGGGGCGCGGCGAATATTACGAGCAAAGCGGCATCCTCCGGGACATGCTGCAAAACCATCTCCTGCAGATGCTCGCCCTCATCACCATGGAGCCGCCGGTGGACCTGACGCCGGAATCCGTGCGGGACGAAAAGGTCAAGGTGCTGCGCTCCCTGCGCCGGTTTGATTCGGCCGACGCCTGCCGGGGCGTCGTGCTGGGCCAGTACGGCCGGGGCGGCGCCGGAGTGCCCGCCTACCGGGAGGAGGCCAGGGTGGCCGCCGACTCCATCGTGCCCACCTACATCGCCCTCAAGGCGGGGGTGGACAACTTCCGCTGGGGCGGCGTGCCCATCTACATCCGGTCGGGCAAGCACCTGGAAAAAAACCTGACGCAGATCGTGGTGGAGTTCAAGCGCCTGGCGGGCGTCAACTTCTACCCGGAGTTCGAGGGCCGGCCGCCGAACCTTCTGGTCATCCGGGTGCAGCCCGAGGAGGGCATGTCCTTTCAGATCAACGCCAAGCGCCCGGGCGACGCGCTTCAGATGGAGCGGGTGGCGCTCAACTACAGCCAGAGCGGCCGCTTCCAGGGCAACGTGCCCGAGGCCTACGAGCAGCTCCTGATGGAGGCGCTGCGGGGCAACGCCTCGCTCTTCACCCGGTGGGACGAGCTGGAGCACTCCTGGCGCTTCATCGAGGGGCTGGAGGGCTACTGCGGCCGGGGCGAGGGCCGGCCGCTGATCTACCCCGCCGGCTCCCGCGGGCCCGGGGCCGCCGACCGGATGCTGGCCCTGGACGGCCGCCGCTGGTGGGACATCGACGAAGCCGGAAAGTAAAAGGATCGGAGGCCGCACCATGCGCATCATCGACATCTCCATGACCATCCGGGAGGACATGCCCGTCTACCACGACGCGCCGGAAAAGCGCCCCGTGCACACGGTGGTGCGCCGCATCCCGCCGGACGGCGTCAACGAGTCCGCGCTCAGCATGAACCTGCACACCGGCACGCACCTGGACGCGCCCCTTCACATGATCCGGGACGGACGGCCCACCGAATTTCTGCCGCTGGAGCGGCTGATCGCGCCCTGCCGCGTGCTGGATCTGACCCATGTGGCGGGCGGGATCACCCGCGGCGATCTGGAGGGGCTGGACGTCCGCGCGGGGGAATTTCTGCTCCTTAAAACGGAAAACTCCGCCCGCGATGCATGGCGGGAGGAGTTTGTGTACCTTGAAAAGAGCGGCGCCGAATGCCTGGCCGAGCGCCGCGTCAGCGGCGTGGGCATCGACGCCCTGGGCATCGAGCGCGCCCAGCGCGGCCACGAAACCCACATTACGCTGATGAAAAACGACGTCATCATCCTGGAAGGCCTTCGGCTTGGGCACGTGGCGGCGGGGCGCTATCTTCTGATCGCGCTGCCGGTGAAGATCGCCGCGGCGGACGGCGCGCCCGCGCGGGCCGTGCTGGTGGAAGGGGCGCTGCCCGAGGGATAGCCCCCGGGGGCTTTACCGCGCCGCGGCAGGCCCCAGGTTGGCGCCGAGGTCCGCCAGCGCCCGCTTGAGCCGATCGACGTCCGCCGCGTGCACGCTCCGGCCGTCTTCGGCGCACTGGGCCGCGGCCAGGCCGGCCGCCTGCCCGAGGCCCATCATCGACGCCTGCACCCGGGCGGAGGCCGAGGCTTCCCGGTCGGCGGAGAAGGAGCGGCCCGGGACCAGCAGGTTGGGAAAGCCCTCCGCGATCAGCGACCGGTAGGGGATGTAGGCGGCCTCCTTCAAAAACTCGCACTTCTGGCTGGCGCCGTCGGCGGCGTGAATGTCGATGGGGTGCGCGCCGCGGCCGACCGCGTCCGGAAAGGGCAGGGCGGCGGCGTATTCCGCGCCGGTCAGCACGTGGACGCCCCGGATGTGCCGCGTTTCGCGCACGCCGGTCTGCGCCGCGGTGTAGACGATGCGCGCGTTCCGGAAGGCCTCGAACCGGTCGCGGAGCGCCTCCGTCAGGCGGAAGGCGTCCTCCCGAAGCCGGCATTCCACCCGCGTCTGGTCCCGCTCGTCGGCCATGTCGCCCTCCGCGCGGGTCATGTTGACCAGCACCCGGTCCTCCGCGGTCATCCAGCACATCCAGGGCCCGCCGAAGGTGGGAATTTCGCCCCGCGCGGCGAGGGGCAAAAGCTCGTCCCGCAGCCATTCCATGTGATAGTTGACGCCCTGCCGATCGTGGCGGATTTTGGGAAGCGCCCGGGCGTCCACGCCGCCCAGACAGAAGCAGAGGGACGCGGGCTGTCCGGGCTGCGGAAAGCGTTGCATCGGCACGCCCGCCATGTGGCCGAGGTCGCCGTCGCCGGTGCAGTCGAGAAAGTACCGGCCCGCCAGCGCCCGCGCGCCGCCCTTGCCTTCGAATACGGCGTGGGTAATTTTTCCGCCGTCCGTCAGGCAGTCCGAGAGATAGGCGTGCAGAAAAAGCGTCACCCCGGCCTCGAGGGCCATGCGCTGGGCCAGCAGCTTGTAGGCCTCCGGATCGAAGCAGACGCTGCCCAGCGGGTATTCGATGGAGGCGCCGCCGGATTCCTCCAGGCGCCGGGCGAAGGCCCACGGGATGCCGCCCACGACCAGTTCGCCGTTATAGCAAAATTCGCTTACGGGCGCCACCAGCCCTGCCGTCGCCATGCCGCCCAAAAAGCCGTAGCGCTCGATCAGCGCCACCTTTGCGCCGGCGCGGGCCGCGGCGATGGCGCCGATGAAGCCGCTGGGCCCGCCGCCGCACACCACCACGTCGTACGCGCCCGCCACGGGCGCTTCCTTATGGATGGAAACCGATGTCATGCCGTTGCCCTCCTTTGCCGCTTTTCGCGGGGAGAATGCCCTTTGCGCCGCTCAGCCATAGGCGCGGATCTCGTACACGCGGGCGTCGGCATCGCCATTGGTGGCGAGGACGCGCAGCTCGAGCCGGTCGCACTTGACGGCCTTGTCCAGGTCGTGCACCCTGAGCCGCTGGTGGTTGTCCGACACCCGAAGGCGCAGGACCTCCGCGCCGCCGCGCCAGGCCCTCAGCTCGTAATCCCGCGCCAGTTCCTTCGCCACGCCCCGCGGTTCCTTGTCGATGAACGCCCTGGACACCGTGATGCACCGCTCCTCGGACAGGTTCGGGTCCAGCGTCAGCCGGATCTGCCGCAGAAAGACGGGGCTTTTCCAGGTGAGGGTCAGCGCCTCGCCACCGGGGGCGAGGCCGTTTGAGCGCCACAGGTGGCTCTCGCCGCCCACGCGCCGCGCGACGCCGCTGAGCACGTTTTTCGCCCCGTAGCCCGGCCGCTCGGAAGTGGCGCTGACGGCGGACCGCCGCGCCAGGTCGTCCGGGTCCTCGTTTTTGCGGCCGGGGATGTAGCAGTCCGCCTTCAGAAGCTGCTGGCGAAGGGCTTCGATGTGGCGCCTCCCGAATTCCGCCGGCTTGAGGCCGCGAAGCGCCGCCATGCCCGCCGCGGTCCCGGCCGCCTCGCCGCCCACGGCGCAGGTCGCCATCACGCGGGTGGAGCCCATGGCCAGCTTGGTGGCGCTGATGTTGCGGCCGGCCATCATCAGGTTTTCGATGTTCTTTGAGCAATAGCAGCCGTAGGGGATGGAGTACAGCCCCTCGAAGGAGCGCACCCGGGAGGGGATTTCGCCCTTGGCCCGAAAGCCGCCGGCGGTGTGTTCGTCCATCGGCCAGCCGCCGTAGGCCACGGCGTCCGGAAAGACCCGGTTGGTCAGGATGTCGTTTTCGGTCAGGATGCGGTCGCCCACCAGCCGACGGCTCTCGCGGGTGCCGGGCACGGTGCC
This sequence comes from Eubacteriales bacterium, assembly GCA_029974035.1. The sequence goes on from JARKQG010000041.1 coordinate 17,280, forward strand.
CACCCACACCAGCTCGTAGTTGTCCGCGCCGTGGTCGCCGCCGTTTTTGATGTGATCCCACACGCCGTAGACGCAGCGGTACAGTTCGTAGCGGATGTCCTCCGCCTGGGCGATGATGTCGTCCCAGTCCCCGCCCAGCTCGATCCACCAGTAGCCGGACTCCACGTCGTACTTTTCCACCAGCTGGTCGGCGTGGTCGGCGTAGTCCTCGCCGGGCCTGAGCACCACCACGTCCGAGGCGTCGTGGTACACCACGATGTCGCCGTGGTAGCGGTGCGCGAAGTCGCTCTCGTCAAAGGCGTAGGCCCAGGAGGGGCGCACAAACTTCACCGGGCGGCCGGTGTCCCGCGCGCAGAAGTAAATGGTGTTGCCCATGGTCTCGCCGTCCCGGGCGGGGGGCGCGTCCTTTTCGCCGAACTCCGCGGCGGCCTCGCGGCCGATCATGTACTCCGCGCCGGCAAAGTAGCCCAGTGTGCCGTGGCCGGTGCAGTCCAGGTAGATCCCGCCCTCCAGCGCGAAGCGCCGCTCGGTGGTCATCTGGTAGCACTCGATAAACTGGATATTCCGTCCGTTGGAGAAGACGCGGTCCATGGTGGTGTTCATATAGAGCTCCAGGTTTTCCGTGTTCTTTGCCGCCGACCACAGCACCCCGTCCCAGATGGAGTAGTTGTAACTGTCGTTCAGGTACTTGTTTTCCAGCTGCAGCTCCATCAGGATGCCGGTCTCGGCGGCGTCCTTTTTGCCCCAGTGGCAGGACGCGCCGGAGATGTGCATGCGCGTTTCCGAGCTGGCGTTGCCGCCGAACACGCCGCGGTCCTGCACCAGCGCGGTGCGGGCGCCCTGACGCGCGGCCGCCATGGCCGCGATGAGGCCGCTCATGCCGCCGCCCACCACCACCACGTCATAGCGCCGCGGGTCGGCGGGGTTTTGCGAGCAAACGGGGGTTTCGCGAATGTACTGTTTCATGGTGCGTACGCTCCTTTAAGCCGGGCCTCGGGGACCGCTGCCGGTTTCGATGGTAGCACCGGCCGGGCGCCCCGTCAACGCACGATCCTTCTGGATTTTGGCGGATTGTGGTCCGATATTTCGAATCTGTCCCATTCCTTTTGAATACTATTCCTAGAATTGACTTTCAAATTCCGCGCGCCTATACTATAATCGTGGGGTTTGTGTGAAACGGCGGATGGGAGGACGGGGCAGTGAAGACGGACATCGTAACCTATGACGTGATCGTCGTCGGGGGCGGCCCGGGCGGCCTGCCCGCGGCAATCGCCGCGGCGCGGCAGGGCGCGAAGGTGCTGCTGGTGGAGAAAAACGGCTACCTGGGCGGCAACCTGACCATCGGGCTGCCGCTTCTGGGGTTTCTCGACAAGGACGGCAACCAGGTGATCCGCGGCATCGCGCAGGAGCTGATCGACGCGCTGACGGCCCGGAGCGCCGCCAGCCCCCACCACTGGTGCCCCATGCACGATTCGGTGACGATCTACGACCACGAGGTGTTCAAGGTCGTCGCCTTTGAAAAGTGCCTGGAGGCCGGGGTGACGCTTTTGATGCACACCCAGGTGATCGACGCCGACGTGGAAAACGGCGCGCTCCGGTCGGTGACGCTCTTTGGAAAGTCCCGGCGGATCGAGGCCCGCGCGAAGGTGTTCATCGACGCCACCGGCGACGGCGACGTGGGCTACATCGCGGGCGCGCGGTTTGAAATGGGGCAGAAGGACACCGGCGTACTGCAGCCGCCGACGCTGATGTGCACCGTGGACGGCGTGGACGTGGAGGAGATCATCCGCTATCTGGAGGCGCACCCCGAGCAGATGCGCCTGGCGCCCACCATCGAAACCTACCCGGGCTATGACGCGGCCTACCTGCGGTCCAACCCCCGGCACCATGTGCTGGTGGGGCTGCGCGCCCTGTTCTCCGAGCTTCGGGAGAAGGGCGAGCTGCCCGTCAGCCGGGATACGCTGATCTACATCCAGAGCCTCGTGCCCGGTCAGGTGCACCTGAACTGCACCCGGCACCAGGGCATCGACGGCAGCGACGCATTGGACCTGACCCGTGCGGAGATCGAGGGCCACATCCAGATTCTGAAGCTGGTGGAGATGCTCAGGGCCCGCGTGCCCGGCTTTGAAAACTGCCATCTGACGCAGATCTACCCGTTCATGGGCGTTCGGGAAACCCGCCGGTTCCGCGGCCTGGCCACGCTGACCGAGGACATGCTGACGCGCGGCGCGATCGGCGGGGATTCGGTGGGCATCGGCTCCTACATCATCGACATCCACGACGGCGGCGGCGCGGGCACCATCGTCAAAAAGGTGAAGCCCTACGGGCTGCCCTACGGGATGACCTGCTCCGCCGACATCGCCAACCTGATGTTCAGCGGCCGGTGCGCGTCGATGGACGCGGTGGCCCTCAGCTCGGCCCGGGTGATGCCGCCGCTGATGGCCATGGGCCAGGGCGCGGGGGTCGGCGCCGCGCTGGCGGTCCGCCTGGGGGTCTTCCCCGGGGCGGTGGACGTGCGGGAGATCCGCGCCATCCTCGCCGCCGACGGCGTGATGCTCGAGACCGACCCGAACGCAACGGAAATGCCGGCGGCCGGGGAGCGGAACTGATCCGGAGAGGGGGACGCGATGTACAGGGCCATTTTGGTGGACGACGAGGAGGCGGTGCTGAGCGGGCTGAAGCGCCACGTGAACTGGCGCCGGCACGGCGTGGAGATCGTCGGCGCCTTTCCCGATGGGCAGAAGGCCTGGGACTACGTCCGGGAGCACCCGGTGAACCTGGTGGTCACCGACGTTTGCACGCCCTTCATGGACGGCATCGAGCTGGCCAGGCGGGTGCGCGCGGCGTATCCCCGCACCAAGATCCTCTTTATCAGCGGCCATGCCGACGTGGCCTACCTCAAGGACGCGCTGAAGCTGGACGCCGTGGACTACATCCTGAAATCCATCGATCTGGACGAGATGGACCAGACGCTGACCCGCGTGACGGGCATGATCGGTGAGGAGCGGGCGCGCGAGGAGAAGCTCTATGAAATGGAGGATCTGCTGACGCAGTCGATGCCGCTGCTCCGCAGCCGGCACCTGGCGATGCTCCTGAGGGAGAACGACGAGGACGAGGCCGCGGCGCTCAGCGAGGCGCAGTACCTGGGCATCCCGCTGGAGGCGAACGTCCACTATGCGGTGGTGGTCGTGCGCCTTTGCAACAAGTGGCAGGTGATCGGCGGCATGAACGAAAAGCAGCGGATGCTTTTCAGCCTGAAGATCCAGACCATCTGCGAGAACGCGCTGCGCCGCCACGGCAGCAGCATCTGCTTCAAGGACCGGATCGGCGAGTACATCCTGATCGTCAACGCCGAGGGCGAGGACTGCGAAACCGCGATCCTGGGCGTGGCCGCGGACGTGCGCGAGTGCCTGATGGCGGAGCTGGAGCTTTCGGTGTCCATCGGCATCAGCGACCGCTTCACGGGCATCCTCAAGATCCGCGAAGCCTACAAAAGCGCCTGCGAAGCCATCGAGATGCGCTACCTGATCGATTCCGATCTCCCCATCTCGGTCAACAAGTACGAAGAGGTGGACGACCTGAGGCGCGCCCGGGAGCGGGCGGAAAAGGAGATCGGCGAGGCCATCATGAACGGCGACGCCGACGCCGTGCGGAAGGCGCGCGAGGGCCTGATCGAATACGTGCGCCGGATCCCCTCTGAGGACGAGCGGCAGAACTTTCTCATGTTCCTTCTGCTTTTGCCCGCGCGCCTTCTGACCAGCCTCGCCACCCGGGAAAAGGGCGTCTATTCCTCCCAGCGCCGGCTGATGGAGCGGTTTTTGTCCTGCCGGGCCGAGGAGCAGGAGTCGCTGATCGCCCGGGCCTACGACGAGGTGACGGCGCTGATCCGGCGGCGCAGCGCGCCCCAGTCCAGCGCGGTCATCCAGCGGGTGCGGGAGATCATCGGCAGCCGGTACGCCCAGCGGCTCTCGGTCTCCGGACTCGCGCGGGAGGTGTACCTGACGCCCACCTACCTGTGCGTCCTGTTCAAGCAGCAGACCGGCAAGACCATCAACGAGTACATCACGCTGGAGCGCATCCGCCGCGCCAAGGAACTGCTGACGGATTCCGGCATCCTGCTCTACGACGTGTGCTTCATGGTGGGGTACCTGTCGCCCAGCTATTTTTCCAAGCTCTTCAAAAAGTACACCGGGTTTACGCCCAGCGAATACCGGGAGCACTCCGTGCTCGGCGCCCGGAAGGGCGGCAGGGCGTGACGGGCAATGCGTTCCCGCGGCGCAACCTCCACCTGACGCGGGCCGTGCTGGTGGCGCTGCTGGCGGCCTTTGTCTGCCTCACGGTCATCTCCGCGCGGCTGTACGCCCGCTCCACCAACGCCGCGGTGGAGTCCGAGGCGCTGCGCGGCATGCAGCTGTCCGTGGAGCAGGCCAAAAACAACCTCGATTACCGGCTGCGCCAGACCGCCGACAGCGCCAGGACGCTGCTGGGCACGGTCTACCCCTATCTCAACTCCAGCGCGGGCACCGAGGGCCAGCTGCAGGAGTATTCCGACATGACCCGCGTGCTCAACGAGTACCGGGGCAAGTACATGATCTCCAAGGTTCGCCTTTTCGTGCCGGCGGGCAAGATCTACGCGCGGCAGGGGGCGACATTTTATTCCCTCGCGTCGCTGGAGGACGACCGGGACTTCCGGCGCCTGGTGGGCGACAGCTGGGGCGGCGTGTTCTGGCAGGGGCCCCGGCGGGTGACCACCGACATCGGCGTCAGCATGCTGGCCATTTCCTGCGTGGGGGTGGTCTCCGGCAGCAAAAACTACAACCAGTACGTCGGCGCGCTGTACCTGGACATCGACGTGGGCCAGATCGGCGGCATCTTTGAGGTGGGCGGCGCGGAGGGCACCGAGCTGTACCTGGTGGACGAGGACGGCGTGGTGGTCGCCCACGCGGACGAGGAGCGCATCGGGCAAACGGCCCTCGGCGCGGAGCAGATGGCCCGGGTCCGCCAGGCGGGGAGCGGCGCCCTCTCCGGCGACAGCGTGACCGCCTTCCGGAAGATCGACACCTGTGACTGGTACCTGATCGACACCACCGACCGCGCCGCGCTCACCCGGGCCAACGGGCAGACGGCGGGCATTTTGATGGTGCTGATCGCGGCGACGCTGCTGGTGGCGCTGGTCATCGCGATGATGATCGCCTACGACATGATGCTGGGCCGCACGGCGTCTACCATCAATCAGGCGGTGCGAGCGCTGGAGAGCGAGCCGGACCCCGCCGCGCCGGTCCGGGGGCCGGGCCGGTTGGACGCGCTGGCGCGGCTCAGGGTCAGCGCCGGCAAGATGGCCCTCGCGGTGCAGAGAATCGTCGAGGAGCGATACCGCAACCGCCTGGCCATCTCCGAATACCAGATGCAGGCGCTGCAGGCGCAGATCAAGCCCCACTTCCTTTACAATACGCTGGACGTGATCAAGTGGATGATCGCCGACGGCGACATGGAAAACGGCGTGTGGATGGTGAACGCGCTGTCAAAATACCTGCGCATGAGCATCAACAAGGGGCCCGGGACGGTGCCTCTTGGCGAGGAGCTGGCGCTGACGCACAACTACCTGGGCATCATGCGGCGCCGCTTCAAAAACGCCTTCCGGGTGGAGACCGAGATCGAGCCCGAGGCCATGGAGTGCCATCTGCCCCGCTTTTCGCTGCAGCCGCTGGTGGAAAACGCGCTGCTTCACGGGCTGATCGACTGCGACAAGCCCGACCGCAGGCTGACGCTGCGCGCGTGGCTGGAGGGCGACCGGGTGTTCATCGAGATCGAGGACAACGGAAAGGGCATGCCCGAGGAGGCGCGGGCGCGGCTGGAGTCGCGCGGCGCCGGGCGCGACGCGGGCTACGGCGTGGCCAACGTCCGCGAGCGGCTGCGCCTGTTCGGCGGCCCGGAGGCCGGCTTCCGGGTGTCGTCGCGGGAGGGCGCGGGCACCTGCGTGTCCATCGCGCTGCCCGTCCGCTTTGACGACGCGGAGCCGGAGGGCGGGGCCTGACCCCGCCGGCGCGCCATGTGCGAAAGTTTGAGCCAGAATACCATACATATGGGCATTTACGGTTTTAAACAAAATGTGTTAATGTTATCCTGAACAGCGGAATCGTAATTGGGAGTAAAACATAGATTCACGCAGGCCAGAAAGGAAGGAAGTGTAATGGCGCAGAACCCTTCGCGCGCATGCGCCTCGGCCGGGGGCGGCCGGGTGCCCTGCCACAGGATTCCCGTCCGGAACAAAATCCACAACTTTTTCGTATACCTCCGGCAGCACCCGATGCTGTACGTGATGCTGATCCCCGGGCTGGTGTTTCTGATCGTCTACAAATTCACACCGCTCTACGGCATCCTGATGGCCTTCAAGGACTACAACATCTTTGCCGGCGCCAACCCCATTGACGCCATCGCCCACAGCCCGTGGGTGGGCATGAGCCATTTCAGCAAGCTCTTTGCCAGCTCCCAGTTCGGGAAGGTGCTTCTGAACACGCTCGTCATCAACGGCTACAAGATCGCGTTTCTGTTCCCGCTGCCCATCATCTGCGCGATTTTGCTCAACGAGATTCGCCAGCGGTCGGTCAAGCGCCTTTTGCAGACGTCGATCTACGTGCCCTATTTCTTTTCGTGGGTCATCGTGTTCGGCATATTCTATTCGCTGCTGGGCACCTATGGCATCGCGAACACGTTTTTGGCGTCGTTGGGCCTGGAGCGCATCCGCTTTTTCACCGACACGGCGGTCTTCCGAAGCCTGCTGGTGTTCACCGAGGGCTGGAAGGAAATCGGCTACAACACGGTCATCTACCTGGCGGCCATTTCCGGCATCGATATCGGCCTTTACGAGGCGGCCCGCATCGACGGCGCCAACAAGTGGCGGCTGATCTGGAATGTGACCCTTCCGGGGCTTTTGCCCACGATCGTGCTGATGCTGATCCTCAAGGTGGGCTACATTCTGGACACGGGCTTCGAGCAGGTGCTGGTGTTTTACAATGCCGCGGTGTACGACGTGGCCGACATCATCCAGACATACGTCTACCGCCTGGGCATGGGCCAGATGAACTTTTCGCAGTCGACGGCGCTGGGCCTTTTTAACTCGGTGGTGGCGTTCGTGCTGATCGTCGGCGCCAACGCGGTGAGCAAAAAGCTCCTGAACCGCAGCATTTGGTAAGGGGGCGAACGGCATGACCACAAACATCGCGCGGAGAAAACTCAGGGGCGTTCCGCTGGAAAAGAGCGAAAAGCTGACCGTCGGCATCGCCTACACCGTGCTGATCCTCTTCGGGTTGATGGCGGTGCTGCCCTGCCTGCACGTGGTTTCCAAGGCCTTCAGCCTGGGCGCGCGGGTGACGGCCGGGCAGGTGGCCTTCTGGCCCAACGGCTTTCAGCTGGAGACGATCCGGTACGTCCTGACCAAGACCAGCTTTTTCGGCGCCCTCAAAAACTCGCTGATCGTGTTCGCGCTGGGCACGGCGGTATCCATGCTCACCACGGTCACCACGGCCTATCCGCTGTCCAAGCCCGGCTTCAAGGGGCGCCGGGTGGTGACGATGCTCTACGTGATCAGCATGGTGTTCTTCGGCGGCATCATCCCGGCGTACATGGTGGTCCGCGCGATCGGCATCTTCGACACCCACTGGGCGTGCATCCTGCCCTTCGCCATCGTGCAGTTCAACATGTTCATCGTGAAGAACTACTTTGAGGGCCTGCCCGAAAGCGTCGAGGAGTCGGCCAAGATCGACGGGGCGGGCGACGTGCGCACGCTTTGGAGCATCGTATGCCCCATGTCCACGCCGGTGTTGGCCACGGTGGCGCTTTTGTACGCGATCACCTACTGGAACAACTACTTCCACGTGATGATGTACACCAATTCCACCGAGATGCGCACCATCCAGCTCTACCTTTACGACATCATCAACAACGGCCAGGCCTTCGCGGAGAACCTTTACAGCGGCTGGAACAGCGGCGGCGCCTCGATCTCGTCCAATGTGACCACCGACGGCATGGTTGCGGCGGCGGTCACCATGTCGCTGGTGCCGATCGTGCTGATGTATCCCTTCGTCCAGCGCTACATGGTGCAGGGGATCACGATCGGGTCCGTCAAGGGGTGAGGCAGCCCGGGGCAACGGGGAAATCTTGGCCGCGCCACGCGGCCCGAGATATATTGAAACGGAGGGATTGCGAAATGAAACGAATGTTGTCTGTCGCGCTGGCGCTGATGCTGGCGGTCCTGGTGGCGGCGCCGATGGCCGGCGCCGAAGCCCCCGCGCTCAAGGGGCCCGGCAACGTGACGCTCAAGCGGCTGGGCGGCAACGTGGGCTTTGACGTCAACGCCGACTACATGGTGCCCGTCATCAAGGAAGCCACGGGCTACGACGTCACCTACTACTCGCTGCCGGCCGAGAACGCCGACGAGAAGCTGCTGATGGACGTGGCCGGCGGCGCGGATTACGACGTGGTCAACGTCAACGTCAACCAGTGGCGCACGCTGATGGCCCAGGGCGCGCTGCTCCCGCTGAACGCGCTTCTGGACGCCTACGGGCAGGACATCCTGGCCGGCAACTCCGAGGAGACCTGGAAGGCGCTCTCCGACGCCGAGGGCAACATCTACGGCGTGCCCTACATGTATCCCTACAACAACGAGATCGCCAACTTCATGGCCTGCCGCTGGGACCTGATGAAGGCCGCGGGCATTGAAAAGATCCCCGCCACCATCGACGAGTTCTACGATGCCCTGGTGACCCTCAAGGACTTCTACGGCGATGAGTACATCGTCTTCT
>JARKQG010000051.1 GCA_029974035.1 Eubacteriales bacterium
GTTGAGCCGCTGGCCTTCCTCCAATTCGGACGCGATCAGCATGCGCTTGCCCTTGGCCTCGGCCAGTTCGGGCTTGACGTTGCGCTTGCAGCCCACCGTCAGGGCATCCGCGGAGATGGTCCCGCTGTAGCTGCCCAGCACATGCGCCAGCGCGTTCCAGAACGTGGACTTGCCGTTGCGCCCGTCGCCGTAGGCGATGATGAGGGCTTCCACAAAGACCTTGCCCACGGCGATCATCCCGGCGACCAGCTGAACATAGCCAATCAATTCCCGGTCCCCGCGGAAGAAGGTGTTCAGCGCGGCTTCCCAGATACCTTTCCCCTGATCGCCGGGCTGCACGGCGGTCATTTTCGTCACAAAATGATCCGCGCTGTGCGGCATCGCGCCCTTCAGGCCGCGCCGCAGGTCGTACGCGCATTCCGGGGCGTTCAGAAGGAACGGGTCGGCGTCCAGTTCCTGCGGGCGGATGAGCACCATGGACTGGACTTCCGCCAGCACCGCCTTGATGTTCTTGGACTGCCGGTAATTCATGGCCGTCGCCTGATAGGCCGTCGCGGTCAGATAGGCCGTGTACGCCTCCCATTGTGCCTTGTCCATGCTGCTCTGGGCTTTTTTCTTGCTTGCCTTGTTCAGAAGCTCCGCCGCGCCGTTCTGCTCCAGGGCCTTGTAAGCGGCCGCGGCCGCGGCGGTTGCTTCTTCCAGCTGCATATCGGACAGATCGTGCATGACGGCGTGGGCGCGGGGCTTGGATTCCTCCCAGACGTCGCCGTTGTACACGATGAAATCCGTCGCCGGGGAAAAGCGCAGCTGCCCGGAAAACACCTCGGCCAACACGCGGGCCTCCGCCACATCCGACTGGTCGCTGGGCTTGTACAGGAAATCGCCGTGAAGCGCGGCGTACTCGTCCGGCGGCACGTAATCCCTGCCGGCTGAAATCTTCCTGTAAAACCCGACCGCGCTGTGCCAGATGGTGCTTAGTTCCCTTTCGTCCAGCGGAGGAACGCAGGCTTCCGCCTTCTTGCGGAACAGCCGCTGCGCTTCCTCCGTATTGCCCAGGCGCTTGAGCACCCGCCCGGCATAGTGGGACAGGGTTGCGTTGCGGCTTCCCTCCGGGATGGCGCCGTCCGGGGCGGGCAGCGGCAGATCCGGAAAGGCGTCCTCCTCCGGACAGTGCAGATCCAGGTACGCGTTCAGCGTGACCGTGCCCGCGTAAAAGCGCACCTGCGCGTCGGCGGTGCCGAAGAAGAACCGCGCCGCGTCCAGCGCCTTCGGATCAAAATACGGAAAGCAGGCGCGCGCCCGCTTCTTCAGGCCGCTGTATTCCGTAGGGTCGGTCATTTCATCAATCAGAAAGAAACAGTGGAATTTCGGCCGGGGCGCCTTTCCGCGCTTGGGCTTCATGTGGTTGCGGCTGAAATGGAACCCGACGGTGACCTCCGGGAACCGCGCGATGACGGCATCCGGCGTGACCCAGTCCTTGGGGTCGTCGCTGTGGTCGTTGTCGCACTCCAGCGCCAGGCAGTTGGTGCGCAGGAAGTTGTCCTTTGACCGGTATCCGTTCCGGTACGCTACGGCGACATAGTC
>JARKQG010000065.1 GCA_029974035.1 Eubacteriales bacterium
CAACAGCCAGTCGATCAACGCCATGTTCTCCAGCCTGCCGGAGGACATCGTCCAGGCGGGCATCGATCTGGCCTGCGTCGAATAGTCCTGATGGTGTGAAGGCGCGGCCGCGGCCGCGCCTTTTCAAACCGCTGCGGCCCGCATACGAGAGAGGAAGGATCGGATGGATACCGAACGGATGACCCTGGTTTCCGCGAGCGACGGGCTCACGCTGCACCTTCTCGCCGCCGTCCCGGAGCGCCCCAAGGGCGTTTTTGTGATCGTCCACGGCATGGCCGAGCATAAGGAGCGCTACGTGCCGCTGATGGAATACCTGGCGGATCTGGGGTTTGCCTCGGTGATCCAGGACCTGCGCGGCCACGGCGAGAGCGTCCGGAGCGCGGACGATCTGGGCTACTTCGGCACGGGCGGCATGGAGGCGCTGCTGGAGGATCTGCGTCAGGTGGTTGCCTACGCGCGGGGGCGCTGGCCGGGGCTTCCGCTGGCCATGCTGGGGCACAGCATGGGCTCTCTGATCGCCCGGTCGTACCTGAAGCGGTATCCGGATCTCTGCGCGTTGATTCTCACGGGCTCGCCATCCTTTCAGGCGGCGATGGCGCCGGCAGGGCTTCTGATTTCCTGCGTCGGCCGCGCGAAGGGCGCCCGCCACCGCAGTGCGCTGATCGACAGGGCCTTCTTCGGAAGTTTCAACCGCGGCATCAAAAAGCCGACCTCCCGGTACGCCTGGCTCAACAGCGACGCGGCCGCCGTGGAAGTCTACGACCGGGACCCGCTGTGCGGGTTTACGTTTACCGTGGACGGATTCGCCACGCTGCGGCGCCTGATGATGGACGCCTACAACCCGAACGGATGGGCGAAGCCGCCCCGGAGCGTCCCCATCCTGTTTTTGTCGGGGGGCGACGATCCCTGCATGATCAGCCGTGAGAAGCTGAACGAGGCCGCCAACCTGATGCGAAACGCCGGCTACGCCCATGTCCGGGTGAAGGTGTGCGACGGGCTGCGCCACGAAGTGCTGAACGAGCCGCGTCGGGACCAGGCATACGCCGAAATCGCGTCCTTTCTAACGGAGAGCGTGGATGCGGCCGAGCGCGCGAAGGGATAGACCGCCCTCCGCCGGATCACAGTCCTTCTTTCGCGGTGCGCCGCCCTTTTCCGGGCGGCGTTTTTTGTCGCCGCGGGCATGAAAGCCAACCTCCCAGGCAATACTTTGGGTGCTGTGGAGGTGGCGAAATGGCGATCAACAAAGTCGAAATCTGCGGAGTTGATACGAAAGCGTTGCCGGTTTTAAAAAACGAGCGGATGCGGGAATTGTTCCCGCAGGTGCACTCCGGCAACATTGAGGCCCGCCACGAATTCATACAGGGGAATCTCCGGCTGGTGCTCAGCGTTATCCAGCGGTTTCACAACCGGGGAGAGAGCGTGGACGATCTGTTCCAGGTGGGATGCATCGGGCTGATGAAGGCGATGGACAACTTCGATACCAATCAGCCGGTGCGCTTTTCAACCTACGCGGTGCCGATGATCATCGGCGAGATCCGCAGATATCTGCGCGACAATAACCCCATCCGGGTCAGCCGATCGCTGCGCGACACCGCCTACAAGGCGCTGAAGGCCCGGGACGCGCTGGCCGCCAGGCTGGGGCGCGACCCGACCATCGAGCAGATCGCTCGGGAGATGGAGGCCCGCGAGGAGGACGTGGTGTTCGCGCTGGAGGCGATTCAGGACCCCGTTTCGCTGCACGAACCGGTGTACCAGGACGGCGGCGACGCCATCTACATCATGGATCAGGTGCGGGACGACCGCGTCAGCGAAAACGACTGGGTGCGCTCGCTGTCCATCCGCCAGGCGCTGGAGCACCTGGGCGAGCGGGAGAGACGCATCATCTCCCAGCGATTCTTCGGCGGACGCACCCAGATGGAAGTGGCCGAGGAAATCGGCATCTCCCAGGCGCAGGTGTCCCGGCTGGAAAAGGCCGCGCTTCAGCAGATGAAAAAGTACATTTGACGCTTCCGAAAAATCAGGGGCGCGGGCGACACCCGCGCCCCCCTTCATCCGTGGGCGTCAAAGAAATCGCAGATCGCCCGTTCGCACAGCGCCCTGTCCAGCACATAGCTTTCGCCGTGGCCGGCGCCCGGCACGATGAACATCCGCTTTTCGGACGCGCAGGCTTCGTAGTTGGCCCGGGTCATGGCGACGGGCACGAATTTATCCGCATCGCCGTGAAAGAAGAGCACCGGAACCTTCGCCGCTTCAAGCGCCTCCAGCGTGGAGCAGTCCGCGGGATCGTATTTGGCAAAAAGCTTCAACAGCAGGCGCACGCCGCCCACCACCCAGCCGCCGCTGTGGGGAAACGTGGTCCTTTGCACGTGCCGCATGATTTCGATGGGCGAGGTGAACCCGCAGTCCGCGATGGCGCCGCGGACGTTCTCCGGCAGGTCCAGTCCCAGGGAGAGCAGCACGGTGGTCGCGCCCATCGACACCCCGTCCATGTAAATCGTGGCCTTCGGGAAGCGCTCCGCAAGGTACTGCGCCCAGCGCTGCAGATCGTACCGCTCGAGGGCGCCAAAGCCGATGTAGCGGCCCTCGCTCTCGCCCGAGGCCCGCTGGTCGATCAGCAGCACGCCGCAGCCCATCCCCCTGTAAAAGCGGACCACCGACGGAAAGTCCCACAGCGCGGCCGAGCGGTACCCGTGGGCCAGCAGCAGGATCCGCGCGTCGTCCGGTTCCGCCAGCAGCTTGGCGCGCAGCGTCAGGCCATCAAAGCTTTCGATGGAAACGCGCTCCAGCGGCTGCCCCAGAAGCCATTCCCGATCGAGAGCCATGTTTTTCATGTGCTCCCGGAAGGCTTCGTTGTCCGGCATCAGGTTTGGGAAGGACGCCTTTCGGGTGCGGACGGCCGCCAGCCGAAAAAAATACAGCGCAATCAGCGCCAGAATCAGAAGCGTGGCCGCCACGAGAACCATCCACACGGGAATCATCCCCTTCCTCAAAGTGCTGCACGCGGGGGAACAGCTCCGGAATAGTATGTTCAGAACCCGGCCAGGGCCCTCATATTCCGATTATAGACGGCGAAAAACCGGCTGTCAAGTTTCGTAAAGCTTCGCGCTGACGCCGCATAGGATGAACGGGGGAGGGAGAACCATGAGCTTTTCCGAGCTGAAGCAAAAGGAAGTCATCAACGTGCGCGACGGACGGCGGCTGGGGCGGCCGATCGACCTGATCCTCAACGAGCGCGCCTGCGCGGAGGCCCTGGTCGTGCCTGAGGACTGCGGGTTCTGGGGTTTTATCCGGCCCGACCGGGACGGATTCGTCATCCCCTGGGGCCGAATCCGCTGCATCGGGGATGACGTCATCCTCGTCGAATTGGATGAAAAGGGTATGATCGGCGGCCAATAAGCCGAAATGTTAAGAAAAAATCGCTCACCCCCTAGACTAGACGCTATATGTTGTGTATAATAGAGGCGTCGAAACCATAGGGGGTTTTTGCGGTTAAATGCATTTACTGCAACTGTACGGAGAGCCGCGTCATCGATTCCAGGCAGACCGAGGACAATTCCGCCATCCGGCGCAGGCGGGAGTGCGAGGGCTGCGGGCGCCGCTTCACGACCTATGAAAAAATCGACACCGTGCCG
>JARKQG010000074.1 GCA_029974035.1 Eubacteriales bacterium
TGTTATCGTCCGCAAAATCGATGCCGGGCGTGCGCCGCGCGGCTCGTCAGTCCTGGATCAGGCACTTGCCCGTCATTTCCTTGGGCTGGGGGAGACCCATCATGCGCAAAAGCGTCGGCGACAGGTCGCACAGCCGCCCACCGGTGGCGAGGGTGTGCTTCGGGTGCGCCGGGTCCACCACGATCATGGGCACGGGGTTGGTGGTGTGGGCGGTGAAGGGCTCGCCCGTCACCGGGTCCACCATCTGGTCGGCGTTGCCGTGGTCCGCGGTGATGATGGCCTTGCCGCCCATTTTGAGCACCGCATCCATCACCCTGCCCACGCATTCATCCACGGTGCGCACGGCCTTGATGGCGGCCTCCATCACGCCGGTGTGGCCCACCATGTCGCAGTTGGCGAAGTTGAGCACCATCAGGTCATACTTGCCGGAGAGCACGCGCTTGACGGCCTCCTCGGTGACGCCGTAGGCGCTCATCTCGGGCTGCAGGTCGTAGGTGGCCACCTTCGGAGAGGGGATCAGCGCGCGGTCCTCGCCGGGGCGGGGTTCTTCCACGCCGCCGTTGAAGAAGAAGGTGACGTGGGCGTATTTTTCCGTCTCGGCGATGCGCAGCTGGGTTTTGCCCAGGTTCGACAGGTATTCGCCCATCGTATTTTTCAGCGAATCCGGATGGAAGGCGATGTCCAGGTTGGTGAAGGTGGCGTCGTACTGGGTCATCGACACAAAGTGCACCGGCTTGTAGCCGCCGACCCGCGGAAAGTCCGCAAAATCCGGCTCAATCAGCGCGCGGGTCAGCTCGCGGGTGCGGTCGGGGCGGAAGTTGAAGAAGATCACCGAATCGCCCGCCTCGACGGTGGCGACGGGCTTGCCGTCCTTCAGGACCACCGTGGGCTTGACAAATTCGTCCGTCACATCGTCGTCATAGGACTTTTGCATGGCCTCGGCGGCGCTGATCGCGGTGAGGCCGACGCCCATCAGCGCCTCATAGCCCTTCTGAACGCGGTCCCAGCGCTTGTCGCGGTCCATGGAATAGTAGCGGCCCGCTACGGACGCAATTTTTCCGCAGCCGATCTCCGCCATCTTGTCCTCAAGGGTGAGGATGTAATCCTTGCCGCTGGAAGGGGGCACATCGCGGCCGTCCATCAGGCAGTGCACAAAGGCCTTGTCCGCCATGCCGCGGCGCTTCGCCATTTCAAGGAGCGCGTAGAGGTGGGTGAGGTGGCTGTGCACGCCGCCGTCGGAACAAAGCCCGATGAAGTGCACCTTGCCGCCGGTCTTCTTCGCGCTTTCAATGGCACCCACCAGCGCGGAGTTTTCGAAAAAGTCGCCGTCCTCGATGGACTTGGTGATGCGGGTCAGTTCCTGATACACCACGCGACCCGCGCCGATGTTCAGGTGGCCCACCTCGCTGTTGCCCATTTGCCCGTCGGGAAGGCCCACGGAGAGGCCCGACGCGCCGATCTGCGTCATCGAGTACGTTTCAATCAGTTTATCCAGGTTGGGGGTACCGGCGGCATAGATGGCGTTTCCCTCGTGGACCGGGTTGATGCCGAACCCGTCCATAATGATGAGTGCGGTGATGGCCATCAGAAATTCACCACCTGGGAGAAATCGACCGCCTTCAGGCTGGCACCGCCGATGAGGCCGCCGTCGATTTCGCTCTGCGCCATCAGACCCTTGACGTTGCCGGGGTTCATGGAGCCGCCGTACTGGATACGCACCTTGGAGGCGACTTCCTCGCCATACTTGCCGGCGATGGCTTTGCGAATGACGCCGATGGTTTCGTTCGCCTGCTCGTCGGTGGCGGTAAGGCCGGTGCCGATGGCCCACACGGGTTCGTAGGCGACCACGACGGCGGCGACCTGGTCGCCGGTAAGGCCCGTCAGCGCCATCAGCGTCTGATAGGATACGATGGCGTCGGTGTAGGCACCCTCGCGCTCCTCCTTGGTTTCGCCCACGCAGACAATGGGGGTAAGGCCTGCGGCCACCGCGGCCGCGGTGCGCTTGTTGACGGTCTTGTCGGTCTCGCCGAAGTACTGGCGGCGCTCGGAGTGGCCGATGATCGCGTATTCGCAGCCGACAGCCTTGAGCATGTCGGCCGACAGCTCACCGGTGAAGGCGCCCTTGGGGGCGAAGTGCACGTTCTGGGCGCCCAGCTTGACGTTGGTGCCTTTGAGGACCGGCGCGACGGCCGCCAGACACACCGCGGGGGGGCAGACCACCACGTCGCACTTGGCGTCCTTCACCAGCGGGATCAGTTCGGTGACCAGCTGGACGGCTTCCTCAGGGGTCTTGTTCATTTTCCAGTTTCCGGCAATGATGGGCTTGCGCATGGGGTTTCCTCCTTAAAAACTCGTTTGTACGGCGGAGGCCGGGGCCTCCGCCGGTCAGGATGCGATTACTTGTCGTTCAGCGCCGCGACGCCGGGCAGCTCCTTGCCCTCCAGGAATTCGAGGGACGCGCCGCCGCCGGTGGAGATGTGGCTCATCTTGTCGGCAAGGCCCATCTGGGTGACCGCCGCCGCGGAGTCGCCGCCGCCGATAATCGTGGTGGCGTCGGAGGCCGCCAGCGCCTTGGCGATGGCCAGGGTCCCCTCGGCGAAGTTGGGCATCTCGAACACGCCCATCGGGCCGTTCCAGACCACCGTCTTGGCCTTTTTGATCTCCTCGGTGAACAGCTCGATGGTCTTGGGGCCGATGTCCATGCCGGAGAAGCCGTCCGGAATATCGTAGGCGTCCACGACCTTGATGTTGCAGTCGTTGGAGAAGGCGTCGCCCGCCAGGTTGTCCACCGGCAGCAGCATCTTCACGCCCTTGGCCTCGGCCTTTTCCAGCAGTTCCTTGGCCAGGCCCAGGCGCTCCTCGTCCAAAAGGCTTCCGCCGATCTTGCCGCCCTTGGCCTTAATGAAGGTGTAGGCCATGCCGCCGCCGATCAAAAGCGTATCCACCTTGTCCAAGAGGTTCGTGATGACGCCGATCTTGTCCTTGACCTTGGCGCCGCCGAGAATCGCCACGAAGGGGCGCGCCGGATTGGTGATCGCGCCGCCCAAAAAGTCCAGCTCCTTGCCGATCAAAAAGCCCGCGACCGCCGGCAGATACGCGGCGACGCCCGCCGTGGAGGCGTGGGCGCGGTGCACGGTGCCAAAGGCGTCGGACACGTAGATGTCCGCCAGGGAAGCCAGTTCCTTTGAGAGCCCGGGGTCGTTCTTCTCCTCGCTGGGCATGAAGCGCACGTTCTCCAGCAGCACCGCCTCGCCGGGCTTTACGGCCGCGGCCAGCGCCTTGGCGTCCGGGCCTACGACGTCCTTGGCCAGTTTGACGGCAAAGCCCAGCTTGCCGCTCAGCGCCTTGGCCACCGGCGCCAGCGAGTACTTCATGTTGAATTCGCCCTTGGGACGCCCCAGGTGCGAGCAGAGGATGACTGCCGCGTTGTGGTCCAGCAAATACCGGATCGTGGGCAGCGCGGCGTTGATGCGCGTTTCATCCGTGATGTTCATGTCCGCGTCCAGCGGCACGTTGAAGTCGCAGCGCACAAGCACTTTCTTGCCGTTTACGTCAATGTCCCGGACCGTTTTCTTGTTCATGGGCCACACTCCTATCCGATATGAAGAATAAGAAATAATTGATAAAATCCAACTATCAATATACCCTAAAAATGTTAATCTGTCCAGCGCACAAAAATAGATTGCCCGGATTGCTGCGATTTTAACGTGAAAATGGTATAATGAAACGCCTTGATTCATGGGGGTGAAGTGGTGCCGATCATTCAGGTTGAAAACGCGCGCTACCGCTACGGGGAAGAGAAGAAAATGGCGGTGGACGGCGTGACGCTAAACGTCGAAAAGGGCGAATTTGTGGCGGTTCTGGGGCACAATGGCAGCGGGAAGTCCACGCTGGCCAAGCTGATCAACGCGCTGTTTCTGCCCACGGAGGGCCGCGTGCTGGTGGCCGGGCTGGATACGGCGGGGAAGGACAGCGCCTGGGATGTG
The DNA here is from genome assembly GCA_029974035.1 of Eubacteriales bacterium. Next base: position 3,987 of record JARKQG010000074.1, read on the forward strand.
CGCCGCCATTGCGGCATGGTGTTCCAGAATCCGGACAACCAGCTGGTGGCCACCGTGGTGGAGGAGGACGTGGCCTTTGGCTTGGAAAACATCGGCGTGCCCACCGAGGAGATTCGGCGGCGCGTCGACGAGGCGCTGGACATGGTGGGCATGCTGGCCTACGCGCGCCACGCGCCCCACATGCTCTCCGGCGGGCAGAAGCAGCGGGTGGCCATCGCGGGCGTCGTGGCCATGCGGCCGGACGTGATCGTGTTTGACGAGGCCACCGCCATGCTGGACCCCTCTGGCCGGCGGGACGTGATGGCCATCGCCCAAGCGCTCAACCGGGAGGGCATCACGGTGGTGTGGATCACCCATTTCATGCGGGAGGCTTCGCTGGCGGGCCGCGTGATCGTGATGGACAAGGGGAAAATCGCGCTGGAGGGCTCGCCCGTGGCGGTGTTCGAGCAGGTGGACCGGGTGCGCGCGCTGGGGCTGGATGTGCCGGAAATGGTGGATCTCGCCGGACAGCTGCGGGAAAAGGGCGTGCCGCTCCCCGAGGGTGTCATGACTGTGGATGAAATGGTGGTGGAACTTTGTCGATTGAAGTAAGGGCGCTCAGCCACATCTACATGCCGGGCAGCCCGTTTCAATCGGTGGCGCTGCACGATGTGAGTTTTTCCGTTCCGGACGGGCAGTTCGTGGGGCTCATCGGCCATACGGGCAGCGGCAAGTCCACGCTGGTGCAGCACCTGAACGGCCTGATCAAGCCCACCGGCGGCGAGGTGCGGGTGGACGGCGAATCCCTCTCCGACAAGGGGACGGACCTGCGCGCCGTCCGGCGCAAGGTGGGGCTGGTGTTTCAGTACCCGGAATATCAGCTCTTTGAGGAAACGGTGGCCAAGGACATCGCCTTCGGGCCCGGAAACCTGGGGCTTTCCCAGGCCGAGATCGATGAGCGCGTGCGCGAGGCCGCCCATCTGGTGGGCCTGGCGGACGATCTGCTGGAGCGGTCGCCCTTCGAGCTGTCCGGCGGGCAGAAGCGCCGGGTGGCCATCGCGGGCGTGCTGGCCATGCGGCCCACCACGCTGATCCTGGACGAACCCGCGGCGGGCCTCGACCCCCGCGGCCACGGCCGGATGATGGAAATCATGCGTTCGCTGCACCAGCGGGGCGGCATGACGCTGATCATGGTGTCCCACAGCATGTCCGACGTGGCGAAGCTCTGTTCCCGCATCCTGGTGATGAACCGGGGCACGCTGGCGATGGACGGCGCGCCGGAGGACATCTTCATGCTGGGCACCAAGCTCTCCGAAATGGGCCTGGGCCTGCCGCCCAGCGCGGAGCTTTCGGAACGGCTGCGAAACGAGGGCTTCCGGCTGCCGCCGGACGTGTGGACGACGGAACAGCTGGTGCAATGGCTGCCGGGGCTTCTCGGCGGGAAGGGAGGGGAGCGCCGTGGCCTTTGATATCACCCTGGGCCAGTTCTATCCGGGCGATTCCCCGCTGCACCGGTTGGACCCGCGGTCGAAGCTGGTGCTCACCTTCGCGCTGATCGTGGGCGTATTCCTGGCCGACAGCTATCCGGCCTATGCGCTGTTTTTCGCCTACGTGCTGGGCGCGGCGCGCCTCTCGGGCATTCCGCTGAAGCTGATGCTCAAGGGGCTGAAGGCGGTGTACTTCATCATCGCGCTGACCTTTGTGCTCAACGCCTTCTTCGGCGCGGGCCAGACGGTCCTTTTTCACTGGCAGTTTCTGACCATTACCCGCGAGGGGCTGCGCACGGCGGTGTTCATGGCGCTCCGGCTGATGCTGCTGGTGCTGGGCACGCAGCTGCTCACCCTCACCACCTCGCCCATCGCGCTGACGGACGGCCTCGAGCGGCTCATGTCGCCCCTTGCCAGAATCGGCTTTCCCGCCCACGAGATGGCCATGATGATGTCCATCGCCCTGCGCTTCATCCCGACGCTTCTGGAGGAGGCCGACAAGATCATGAAGGCGCAGACCGCCCGCGGCGCGGACTTTGAAACGGGCAATCTGATGGCCCGCGCCAAGGCGATGATTCCGCTATTGGTGCCGCTTTTCGTCAGCGCGTTTCGCCGGGCGGACGAACTGGCGCTGGCCATGGAGGCCCGCTGCTATCGCGGTGGCGCGAACCGCACGCGGCTGCGGGTGCTGCGCTACACAAGGCTGGACGCCTGGGCGGCCCTCAGCATGGCGCTTCTGCTGGTGGGCGTGATCCTGCTGTGACGCGGCGCATCCGGCTGACCGTCGAGTACGACGGTACGGACTACGCGGGCTGGCAGCGGCAGCAAAACGCCGTATCCGTGCAGCAGCGCCTTGAGGAAGCCCTTTCGCGGCTGACGGGCGCGCCCGTCGCCGTCACGGGTGCCAGCCGCACCGACGCGGGCGTGCACGCGCTGGGGCAGGTGGCCCACTTTGACACCGCCGCCCGCATCCCGGGCGACAAGTTCTCCTTTGCGCTCAACACCCTGCTGCCACCGGACATCCGGGTTCGCGCCTCGCGCGACGCGCGGCCGGACTTTCACGCGCGCTTTGACGCCCGGGGGAAGCTCTACCGCTACCTGATCCACAATCACGCCCACGCGCCCGCCATCGGAAGGAATACCCACGCACACGTCATCTACCCGCTGGATGAGGCCCTTATGGCGGAGGAGGCCCGGCGCGCGGTGGGCACCCACGACTTCGCGGCCTTTGCCGCCAGCGGCTCCGTCGTCCGGGACACCGTGCGCACGGTGCGCGACGTCGAGGTGCTTCGCCGCGGCGACGAGGTGCAGATCCTCGTGCGCGGCGACGGTTTCCTATACAATATGGTGCGCATCCTCGCAGGCACGCTGATCGGCGTGGGCAGCGGCAAGATCGCCCCCGGCGCGGTATCCCGGGCGATCGAGGGCAAAAGCCGCCTGGACCTGGGGCCTACCGCGCCCGCCTGCGGCCTGACGCTGATGCGCGTCTACTACGAGGACGATCCGCGCTGATTGCGGCGGTTTTGGCCCTATCGCTCGTGAAAGATCGATAAAATCTTTGTGAACAGGCGACAAGCTTTGCCCGTTTATGCTATAATGCCAAAGATAACAGCCAGTCAAAGGGAGGACGCACGAATGCAGTATTCGCACGAAGTGGAGCAGATGGTCTGCGTGGCGAAGGGCCCCCACCACGGTCCCGCGCCGATCCCCGAGGAGGGGAAGTGGGTGCAGGCCAAGGAAGTCACGGACATCTCCGGCCTGACCCACGGCGTCGGCTGGTGCGCGCCGCAGCAGGGCGCGTGCAAGCTGACCCTGAACGTCAAAAACGGGATCATCGAAGAGGCGCTGGTCGAGACCCTCGGCTGCTCCGGCATGACCCATTCCGCCGCCATGGCCGCCGAGATTCTGCCCGGCAAGACCATTCTGGAGGCGCTGAACACCGATCTCGTGTGCGACGCGATCAACACCGCCATGCGCGAGCTGTTCCTGCAGATCGTGTACGGCCGCACCCAGTCCGCGTTTTCCGACGACGGCCTGCCCATCGGCGCGGGCCTCGAGGATCTGGGCAAGGGCCTTCGCTCCCAGGTGGGCACCATGTACGGCACCAAGGCCAAGGGCGCCCGGTACCTGGAGATGGCCGAGGGTTATGTGCTCTCCATCGGCCTCGACGCGGATGATCAGATCTGCGGCTACAAGTTCCTGTCCCTCGGCAAGATGATGGACGCCATCAAAAAGGGCGTGAACCCGGCCGAGGCCTACGAAAAGAACATCGGCACCTACGGCCGCTACGACGAGGCGGCCAGGCACATCGACCCGCGCAAGCAGTAAAGTGAGGTGAAATTCATGATTCGTTTTGAAGGATATGACCGCCGCATCGGAAAAATCCAGCCCATCCTGGACAAGTATGGATTCAAGGACTTCGAAGCCGTCCGTGATTTCAACCTCTCCAAGGGCGTCGACGCGGACAAGATCGTCCGCTCCATCCAGCCCATCGCCTTTGAAAACGCGGTGTGGGCCTACGCGCTGGGCGCCGCCATCGCGCTGAAGAAGGGCTGCAAAACCGCGGCCGAAGCCGCCGAAGCCATCGGCGAGGGCCTTCAGGCCTTCTGCATCCCCGGTTCCGTGGCCGACCAGCGCCAGGTGGGCCTGGGCCATGGCAATCTGGCCGCGATGCTGCTGCGGGAGAACACCAAGTGCTTCTGCTTCCTGGCCGGCCATGAATCCTTTGCCGCCGCGGAAGGCGCCATTGGCATCGCCCGCACCGCCAACAAGGTGCGCAAGGAGCCTTTGCGGGTCATCCTGAACGGCCTGGGCAAGGACGCCGCCATGATCATCAGCCGCATCAACGGCTTTACCTACGTGCAGACCAAGTACGACTACTACACCGGCGATCTGGCGATTGTGATGGAAAAGGCCTATTCCGACGGCGACAAGGCCAAGGTGCGCTGCTTTGGCGCGGACGATGTGCGCGAGGGCGTGGCCATCATGCACCACGAGGACGTGGACGTCTCCATCACCGGAAACTCCACCAACCCCACCCGCTTCCAGCACCCGGTGGCCGGCACCTACAAAAAGGAGTGCGTGGAAAAGGGCAAAAAGTACTTCTCCGTGGCCTCCGGCGGCGGCACCGGCCGCACGCTGCACCCGGACAACATGGCCGCCGGCCCCGCCTCCTACGGCATGACCGACACCATGGGCCGCATGCACTCCGACGCCCAGTTCGCGGGCTCTTCCTCCGTGCCGGCGCACGTGGAGATGATGGGCCTGATCGGCATGGGCAACAACCCCATGGTGGGCGCCTCCGTGGCGGTGGCCGTGGCCATCGAGGAGAGCTACCGATAAAATTTCCCGGCCGGGAAGGACTGCCCTTGCGGCGGTCCTTTCTTTTGGCGCAATTTGCGCAAATTTCGCTGGAAATCGGCACGGGCTTATGGTATGATATCAGGAGTGGTACGATGCGCCGCGCCCCGGCGCATCCCGATGTACGGGAGGAACGCCGAGTGAATCGCACAAAAAAGCTGCTCGCCGCGATGGCGGAGAAGGGCCTTGGGGCCGCGTGGATCCTGTCCGAGGAGAATATACGCTATCTGACGGGCTTTGCGGGCGAAGGCTCGCTGTTTGTGTCCGCGGAGAAGAGCGTCCTTCTGACGGATTTTCGCTATATCGAGCAGGCGGCGCGGGAGTCGCCCGATTTTTCGGTGGTCCGCACCGGCGGCGACCTGAAAACCGAAGACGCCCTCAAGGCGCTGATTGACGAAGTGGGTCTGAAGCGCGTCGCCATCGAGCGCAACCTGGTCACGCTGGATCAGTACGATAGGCTGCCCGGCGGCGTCGAGTATCCCGCGCTTTCCGGTATTCCGGAGCGCCTGCGGCGCATCAAGGATGAAACCGAGCTGGCCGCCATCCGCCGGGCGTCCGAAATCGCCTGCCGCGCCTTTGAGGAGATGCTCTCCGTCATTCGCGCCGGCATGACGGAAAAAGAGGTCGCCATCGAGCTGAACAACCGTATGCTGCGCCTTGGCAGCGAACGGGAGGCGTTTTCCACCATCGCCTGCGCGGGCGTCAACGGCTCGCTGCCCCACGCCGTGCCTTCGGAGTACAGGCTGCGGGACGGCGATCTTCTGACGCTGGACTTCGGCGCCCAGGTGAACGGCTACAAGACCGACATGACGCGCACCGTGGCCATCGGCCCGGTTTCGGACGAGTTAAAGGCGATCTACGAAGCGGTGCGGACGGCGCAGGAGATGGCCCTGGGCGCCGTGCGGGCGGGCGCGGCGTGCAAGGACGTGGACGCCGTGGCCAGGGACGATCTGGACGCGCGCTACCCCGGCGCCTTCGGCCACGGGCTGGGCCACGCGGTGGGGCTCTTCATCCATGAACAGCCCCAGTTCAGCGCCCGTTCCGGCGACACCCTCGAAGCGGGCATGGTGATGACGGTGGAGCCCGGCGTATACATTCCGGGGCTCGGGGGTTGCCGTATCGAGGACAGCGTGGTCGTCACCGACGAGGGCTGTGAGAATCTGATCACTGCGCCCAAGCATCTGATCGTTCTATAAATTTTGAGTTGACACGAGGAGGAGTATTATGATTACGGCTGGCGACTTCAAGAAGGGCCTCACGGTGGAATTTGACGGGGGCGTGTGGACGATCGTGGACTTTCAGCACGTCAAGCCCGGCAAGGGCGCGGCGTTTGTGCGCACCAAGATCAAAAACATCATGACCGGCGCCGTGCTTGAGCGCACCTTCAACCCCACCGACAAAATGCCCCGGGCGATCATCGAAACCAAGGAGATGCAGTACCTCTATAGCGACGGGGATCTGTACCACTTTATGGACACAGAAACCTTTGAACAGATTGGCCTGACCCACGACCAGGTGGAGGACGCGATCCCCTTTGTCAAGGAAGAAACCAACGTCACCGTGCGCTTTTTCAAGGGCGCGCCCTTTTCGGTCGCGGCGCCCAACTTTGTCGAGCTGAAGGTCATCGAAACGGAGCCCGGCTTCCGCGGCGATACCGCCACAGGCACCACCAAGCCCGCCACGGTGGAAACCGGCTATACGGTGCAGGTGCCGCTGTTTGTCGAGGTGGGCGACACGCTGCGCATCGACACCCGCAACGGCGAATATATGGAGCGCGCCTAAGCCATCCTACGGCTTGGCCACTGACATCGAGGAGGCGAATTGGATGAGCAATCTGGGTGAGAAGGCTTCCTATCTGAAGGGGTTGGCGGAAGGCATGAAGATCGACGCTTCTTCGGACGAGGGGAAGCTGATCGTGCAGATGATCGATGTTCTGAGCGAGGCCGCCAAGCAACTGGAGGAGCTTCAGGATGCCTATCAGGAGCTCAACGACTACGTGGAGTGCATTGACGACGACCTGGAGGATTTGGAACTGCAGTACGAGGGCGAAGAAGAGGAAGATGAGGACGGCTTCAGCTTCACCGAGGACGAGCCCGACGAGGAAGACTTCGAAGCGGACGACGACGAGGAAGGCGATTACACCTTCGTCGACGATCAGGATGACGAGAACGAGTCGGACGAGCCTTCGGCCTCCGGTTCGGACGACTGCGCCATGTACGTGGGGTGCCTGTGCCCGGAGTGCGGCGGCATGTTCTGCGTGGACGCGGGGGACGACGGCGAAAAGCTGCTCATCTGCCCCCACTGCGGCGCCAAGGTGACCGGCGTGCCGATGGACTTTGAAAACGTCCCGATGGCGAAGCCGGTTCCCGAAGAGGCGCCCGAAGACAACTGATTCCGGCATTCAACATGCGCCCCGGCGAAAGCCGGGGTTTAAAAATATCAGCGGGGTGAGGCGCGTGCGCGCATTCTGGAAGGCCGTGTACGATCATCTGAAGGCCGGGGAGCCGGTGGCGCTGGTCACGGTGGCGGCATCCAAGGGCTCCGTGCCGCGCGGCGCGGGCGCGCGGATGGCGGTGTTTGCGGACGGTTCCGCCACGGGCAGCGTGGGCGGCGGCGCGGTGGAGCACGCGGCCAGGGCCTTTGCGCAGGAGACCGTTGCCGGCGGTGCGCGCCTTAAGCGCTACGGCCTGACGCGGGACGACGCCGCCGGGTTGGGCATGATCTGCGGCGGCGACGTGACGCTGCTCTTTCAGCCGCTTTTGCCCGGATTGGGCGCGGCGGAGGCGGTTTCCGAAGCAGTATGCGCGGCGCTGGCGGAGCGCAGACCCTGCTGGCTCGCGCAGGAAGTGCTGCCGGACGGGCGCGCCCTGATGGGCCTCTACGGGAAGGACGGCCTCCTTGCAGGGGACCGCCTCGACCCGGAACCGGCTCTGGCCGCAAGGCCGATCCTGGAGACAGGTGCGCGCATCCGCTTCACCGACCCGGTTTCCCGGGCCGGGCGCGCGCTGATCTTCGGCGGCGGGCACGTGTCAAGGGCGCTGACGCCCATCCTCGCCGGTGTTGGCTTCTCGGTGTTTGTGTACGACGACAGGCCGGAATTCGCGGACATCGCCCGTTTTCCGGGCGCGGACGGCGCGGCGGTTGTGGAGTTTTCCAATCTAAAGCGCGAAGTGAACGTTACGCCCGACGACTTTGCGGTCATCGTCACCCGGGGCCATCAGGCGGACTACGAGGTGCTCCGGCAGGTACTCCCCGCAGGGGCCGCCTACCTTGGCATGATTGGCAGCCGCGCGAAGGTTCGGGCCACCCTGGACCGCCTTTGCGACGATGGGTATGATCCGGAGGAGATCGCCCGCGTGTGCGCGCCCATCGGCCTTCCCATCGGCGCCCAGACGCCGGAGGAGATCGCCGTCAGCATCGCGGCCGAGATGATTCTGCGCCGCAGTCAGCTGCGCTGAGGGCAAAGGCGCGCGGGCCACAATGGCCCCCCCGCGCCTCTTATACGCTGACTTCAATCCAGGAGTCGCCCTTTT
>JARKQG010000047.1 GCA_029974035.1 Eubacteriales bacterium
GCGCGGCTTCGGAACATGCCGGTGCGCCGCTTCACCGCCGACTGCGAGGAGGTTCCGATATGAGCTTTCCCAAGGAACTGACGGCGCTGCCCCAATGGATCTGCTGGCGGCTGGAGCCGGATCCCAAGGGCGGCAAGCCCCGCAAGGTGCCCTACGACCCCAAGACCGGGCGCAAGGGCTCCTCCACCAATCCGCAGGCGTGGGGAACGCTTACCCAGGCCGAAGCCGCCCGGGCGAAGTATCTGTTCACCGGCGTGGGTTTCGTGTTCACCCGGGAGGCGGGGTTCGTGGGCGTGGACATCGACCACTGCCGGGCGCCGGCGACGGGCGAAATGAACGACACCGCCCGGGCCGTTCTGGAGAAGTACCCCACCTATACGGAGATCTCTCCCTCCGGAGAGGGGCTGCACCTGTTCTACCGCGGCGCGATGCCGGGCAAGGGTAACCGCAACAGCCGGACGGAGGTGGAGATGTACGAAGCAGGCCGGTACTTCACCATGACCGGGAACCGGCCGGACGGCACGCCGGATGCCATCGCCGACGGCGCGGAGGCGCTTGCGTGGATTTACGAAACCTATGTCGCCAGGAAGCGCCGGGAGAAGGCGGCGGGAATCCCGCGCCCGCCGGTTCGGCTCACCGACGAGGAGGTGCTGGAGAAGGCCCGCACCTCGGCAAACGGCGACGCGTTCACCGACCTGTGGGAGGGCCGCTGGCAGGAGAAGTACGGCTCCCAGTCCGAAGCCGACCTGGCGCTGTGCCGGGCGCTGGCCTTCTGGACGGGCAAAGATGTTGCGCAGATGGACCGGCTGTTCCGTCAGTCCGCGCTCCTGCGCGAGAAGTGGGACCGGGTGCACCACGCGGACGGCGCCACCTACGGGCAGGAGACCATTCGCCAGGCCGTGGAACGCACGGAGGAAACCTATTCCCCGGAGGGCGATCCGGCGGTCTTTGCGCAGAAGGGGCGCTACTTTCGCGTCAAGGGCGAGCAGGTCTATCCCATCACCAACTTTGTCGTCCGGCCCATCGAGATGGTGGAATCCGACGAGGAGGCCGTGATGACCTGCGATCTTCTGACCGTGCACGGGGAGACCTTCCGGCA
>JARKQG010000133.1 GCA_029974035.1 Eubacteriales bacterium
CTGCAAGGGCAGCGGCCAGGTGCGGGTGACGCAGAACACCGCCTTCGGGCGCATCCAGAACGTGCGCGTGTGCGAAACCTGCCACGGCGAGGGCAAGATCGTCACCGATCCCTGCCCCAAGTGCGGCGGGCGCGGCGTGACCCACACCTCCAAGCGGCGCACCATCCGGATTCCCGCCGGCATCGACGACGGCCAGGTGATCCGCATCAGCGGCCAGGGCGGCCCGGGCTTTCACGGAGGCCCGCCGGGCGACTTGCAGGTGCTGGTGCACGTCCGGCCCCACAAGTACTTCAAGCGCAAGGGGACCGACCTGTACTGCGACGTGCCCGTCTCGTTCTCGCAGGCGGCGCTGGGCGCGGAGATCGACGTGCCCACCCTCGAAAAGCCGGTCAAGTACCAGGTTCCGGAGGGCACGCAGCCCGGCACGGTGTTCCGCATCAAGGGGCACGGCATCCCCAGCCTCCGCGGCAGCGGCAAGGGTGATCTGTTCATCCAGATCAACGTGGAGATCCCCAAGCGCCTCAGCGACAAGCAGAAGGAGCTGCTGCGCCAGTTTGAAGGCTCGCTGACCGGAAAGGAATACGAACAGAAGAAGTCATTTTTCGACAGGATGAAAAACGCGTTCAACTGACGGCTGCGGCCCTACCCGGGCCTGGCGCCGAAAATATGCCGCGCGGGCCTGAAATCCTCAGGATTTCAGGCCCGCGCGTTTTGACGTTCGCGCCTATTCCGAGTCAGCCTCCTGGGCGTTTCGGAACACCAGGCGGCGCTGCACGTGGTAGTTGAATACCAGAAGGGCCGCGTCGCCGAGGATCTTCGCGGGCACCGCGGGGATGTGAAGGAAGGAAAGGCCCCGGATGATCAGATAGCTCAGGACCACCATTACGAAGGCCAGCGTATAGTAGCGCACCACCGACCGCGCGTTGCCGTCCGCCCGGAATACCAGGTTGCGGTTGACCAGGTAGTTCACCGTGGCGCTGACCGCCCGGGCCGCCACCACCGCCACCATCAGAAGGTGGGGGTAGAGGATGTGCAGCACGGTGAACAGCGTCAGATCGATGAGCGCCGCCACGGCCGAGGAGCCGAGAAACGCGATCAGCTGGCGCAGAAGCCTTCCGTAGATCAGGACGCTGTCCCGCAGTACATGAAAGCTGGACCCCCTGTTGTCGTCGATGTAGATGGTCCGGATGACGATCTGCTCCACCTGCATCCGATCCTGCCGGGCGCGCAGCAGCATGCTCATCTCGTATTCGTAGCGGTCGCCCTCCAGCTCGGAAAAGGCGGCGAGGGCGCACTCGGGCAGGCCTCGAAGGCCCGTCTGCGTGTCCTGGATCCAGAGCCCGCTGACGGCGCCCAACGTCCAGCAGGTCAGCGTGTTGCCGAATCTGGAGCGCGCCGGCATCCGGGATTTGTCCCGCACGCCCAGCACCAGCGCGTTTGGCATCTCGCCAAGGCGCCGGGCGATCGCCTCCACGTCCTCCGGCGCGTGCTGGCCGTCGGCGTCGGCGGTCACCACAGGGCAGGCGCCGGTGGCGAGGATGTGCTTGAGGCCCGTCTTGAGCGCCGCGCCCTTGCCCCGGTTGACGGGGTGGGTGAGCACGTGGGCGCCCGCCTCCGCCGCGCGGCGGAAGATCGGGGCGTAGCCCTCGCCGCACCCGTCGTCCACGACGATCAGCCGGATGAAACCGCGGGCCTTCAGGGCGTCGATCAGCGCCAGCATCCGCTCGTCCGGCTTATAGGCGGGTATCAGCACCGCCGCGGTCGTTTCCATCCAAATCCACGCTCCCCACGATTTTCCCCACGTATCATAGCATTCCCGCGGACGCTTGTCAAACGCGCGAAATAACACAAAAATGAGAATTTGCGGCAAAATTGGAACATTTGCAGGGGGAGGCGCATCCAATAAGTGCAGCTGCCAAATGCTGGGAGGTATGAACATGAACATCCGAAGACTGACGCGGGCCCTCGGCCTTGCACTGGTGCTGGTACTGGCGCTTTCGGGCGCCGCGGAAGCGGCGGTCAAGATGGGCGTCATCCGCATGCCCACGGCCAACGGTTCGGTCAACGTCCGCTCCGGCCCCAGCACGTCCAAGTACGTGCGCGGGTGGGCCCTTCATGGTGATCGCGTGATCATCCTGTCCTCCGGGAAATCCTGGAACAACGTGCGCGTCGTCCGGACGGGCGTCACCGGCTACGTATACAACCGCTACATCGTCCGCATGGTGGATGTGACCAAGCTCTCCGGATGGGGTTCCATGGCGCGCATCAAGACCAAGTACGCCACGAGCACCGTGGCGCTTCGCACCGGGCCGGGCACCGCCTACAAGGTGGAGCAGTACCTGACCCCCAGCAACGCGCTGGCGGTGCTGGGCAAGTACGGCTCCTGGTACGAGGTGCAGTTGGTGCCCAGTCTCACCACCGGCTACGTCTACAAGGACTACATCACCAACGGCGCCTACGGCGTGACCAACGCCGCCGTGAACCTGAGAAAGTCCGGCTCGTCGTCCGGCAAAAAGCTCAGGACCGCGCCCACCGGCTCGGACATCGTGATCCTCAAAATCGGCTCCAAGTGGAGCAAGGTGACCTACGCGGGCAAGACGGGCTACATGTACAACAAGTACATCGGCGTCACCAACATCGCGCCGTAAGGCGTGTACCGGGTCCTTCGCTCCCGGCGCAAGCGCGCCGGGAGTTTTTGCGCCCGGGCTTGACATCCGGCGGGGAAATAAGTATAATAAGTCATACAAATAATACTTTTAGGAGGCGAAGGCGATGAAGCGGCCGCCGGGCAAGTATGCGTGGACCGTGACGGTGGGGGAGAAGGGGCAGATTGTGATTCCGAAGAAGGCGCGGGAGCTTTTTGACATCAATCCGGGGGATTCGCTGGTGGTGCTGGCGGACGAAAAGCAGGGCATTGCGATTCCGCCGAAGTCGATGCTGGCCACGCTGATGGCCAGGGTGTTCAGCACGGGCGGCTTTGAGGAAGGCGGCGAGCAGCCGTGAACGCGGTGGAAACCCGGGACCTGACCAAGGTGTACGCGGGGCGGACGGTGGTGGACCGCCTGAACCTCGCCGTCGGCGAGGGGGAACTCTTCGCGCTGCTGGGCCCCAACGGCGCGGGCAAGACGACCACCCTGCGCATGCTCAGCTGTCTGACCCCGCCCACGGCGGGCGACGCGCTGGTTTCGGGCGAGAGCATCACCCGCAATCCGGAGGGCGTGCGCGCGCGCATCAACGTATCCCCGCAGGAAACGGCGGTGGCGCAAAAGCTGAGCGTGCGGGAGAACCTGGAACTGATCGCGGAGATCTACGGCATGCGGCGCGCCAAGGCGGCGGAAGCGGCGGAGGATATGATCCGCGAGTTTGCGCTTTCGGAATGCGCGCGGGACCGCGCGAAAAAGCTGTCGGGGGGCATGAAGCGGCGCCTGAGCATTGCGATGGCGCTGATCTCCGGCCCGAAGGTGCTGTTTCTGGACGAGCCGACCCTGGGGCTGGACGTGCGCGCCCGCCGCGGGCTGTGGCGGCACGTGGAGGCGCTGAAAGGGCGGATGGCGATCATCCTCACCACCCACTACCTGGAGGAGGCCGAGGCGCTCTCCGACCGGATCGGCATTCTCAACCGGGGCCGCCTGACGGCGCTGGGCACCGCGGCGGAGATTGTCGGTCAGGCGGGCGCGTCCGGCTTTGAGGACGCGTTTCTCGCGCTGACGGACGAGGAGGAACGCGCATGAGGATGCTGGCCTTTTCGACGAGGAATATGAAGGAGATCGCGCGCGATCCGCTGACGTTCGCGTTCGGCATGCTGCTGCCGATCCTGCTGCTGGCGATGATCCACGCGCTGACGCGCGTCATCGGCGCGGCCAACCCGGCGTTTGCGATGGCGAACTTCGCGCCGGGCATGGCGGTGTTCAGCCTGACGTTCGTGATGCTGTTTTCGTCCATGCTGATCTCCGGCGACCGGACCGGCGCGTTTCTGATGCGGCTGTTTTCCTCGCCGCTCCGGGCGGCGGACTATATCCTGGGCTATTCGCTGCCGGTGGCGGCGATGGGCCTCATGCAGGCGGCGGTGTGCCTGATCGCGGCGGCGCCCTACGGCCTTGCGCTCCGAGGGATGCCGCTGGCGCTGGCGGCGCTTTTGCCCGCGGTGCTTCTGATGACCGGGCTGGGGCTAATCCTCGGCACGCTGATGACCGACAAACAAAGTGGCGGCGTCTTCCCAATCCTGATCAACGCCGCCACGCTGATGTCGGGCACCTGGTTTGACCTCGGGCTCATCGGCGGCTGGTTTGAAAAAATCAGCTACGCGCTGCCCTTCGCCCACGCGGTGGACGCCGCCCGGCTGGCGCTTAAGGGCGACTTCCGCGGTGCGCTGCCCCACATGGGGTGGACGGCGCTCTGGGCGCTCGCCGTTTACGCGCTGGCCGTCGGGTGCTTCCGGCGCAAGATGCGCGCCTAGTCGTCCGCGAAGCCTAATTCCCGCGCTATGGCTGGATCTTTTCCTGTCCGGCTGTGTCGCTCTCCGCTTGACGTAGCGCCGCTACGCCTGCGCTCCGGCTCCGTGCCGGGAACAAAAATCCCCCGACGGATTCATCATCTTCTGTAATGGATGAACCACTAGCCGTAGATCTCGTCCAGAAAGCGAAGGCCCGTGGCGGTTTTGAAGATCTTCGAGCGCACGGAGGCCACCGTCCCGGGCGATATTTGGTCCTCGTAGATGTTGACGAGGAAGTCCGCCTCCACCAGGATCTGGTAGTCCAGCCCCTGAATGTCCGAATAGGTGTGGTGGTGGGCGATGAGCCACGCCACGCGCTCCACGTCCTCCGGTGCGCAGCCCGCCCGGGTCAGAAGCGCACGCGCCGGGGCCGGGCCCTCGATCTGCTGATAGTGCCCGGCGCTGGAGCCGTACTTTTCCTCGCTGGGCTTGATGCCGATGTCGTGGGTCAGCGCGGCCAGCTCGATCCGGCGCATCACATCCTCCGGCGCGCCCTCGCCCAGCGCGATGGCCCGCGCAAAGCCGTACACCTTCAGAAAGTGGTGGATGCGCCGCGCGTCCCGGCCGAAGTATTCGATCATCAGCGCCATGACCCGTCCGATCATGTCCTTCCCTCCTCCGCTTGAAAAAGACGGGGCGCGGGCCGATTGCGGCCCGCGCCCCGCCCGGTCAGTCCGCAGATCCGGGGTTCTTGATCAGCGCCACCAGCACGAGGGCCACCAGGCACATCGCCCCCGCCATCACAAACGAGGCGGTCTGCGCCGCCCCGGCGGAAAACAGCGTCTTCAAAAGCGGCGCGCCCAGCGCCGCGATGCCGAACCCCACCATCACGCAGCCGTAGTTGAGCCCCATGTACCGGGTGCCGAAGTTGTCCGCCGTCAGCGCCGGGAACACGCTGGCGCAGCCGCCGAAGGCGAAGGCGATCAGCGCCACGCACACCATGAAGAAGAACCCCTGCGCCCAGATCAGCGACAGAATGCCAAGAAGCGTCGCGCCGATGATCAGGTAGATCGCGTTTTTGCGGCCGATCCGGTCGGACGCCCAGGAGAACAGCAGCCGCCCCGCCGCGCTGGCGATGCCGGTGGTCATCACCAGAAAATTCTGCACTACGTCGCTGAGCCCGCGGGCCTCGCCCAGCGTCTTGAATTGGGGATTCAGCAAAAAGTAGGCCGGCAGAATCAGCATCATGCCAAAGAAAATCTTGTAAAACTGCGGGGTTTTCAGCATCTCGGAAGTGGTGTAGTCGCGCCGGGCGCCCTTTGGCCCGCCCGCGGCGGCCATGCCCGCGGGGCGGAAGTCCGCGCCGGGGTTGACCACCGGGATCGACGACAGGGTGCAGACCACGAGGAAGGTGAGGCCGATGGCCGTAAAGGTGAAGGGCACGCCCTTTGCCGCCAGCAGCGCCGACGCGATGGGCGTGAAGATCACCAGCGAAAAGCCGAAGGCGCTGACCATCATGCCGGTGGCAAAGCCGCGCCGGTCGGGGAACCACTTCTGCACCACGGAAACGGTGGTGGTGTATACCACACCCACGCCCAGCCCCGACAGCACGCCGTAGGTCAGGTTGATCATGGCGGGGTTGGCGCTTGTGACCAGCGAGGTCAGAATCATGCCGAGGCTGAACAGCAGGCTGCCGCCCATCAGCACCGCGCGGGGACCGAGCCTGTCCTGCAGGCGGCCGCCGCCCACGATGCCCGCCACAAAGGCGGCCAGCATGATCGAGGAGGTGTTGGTGGCGTCCCACATGAGGTATTCGGTGACGGGGGCCTTGAAAACGCTCCACATGTACACGATGCCCGCGCACAGCTGCAGCAGCATTCCCGCCGCCAGCACCGCGCTCCGGTTTGCCTTGACCATTCTTACCATACTTCCTTTCTACGGTGCGGGGTCTCGCGCCCCGCGGGTATAAAATACCATACCCTCAAATGGCTTGTCAATTTGAATGTACGCCGGGCGGGGTCCGCGCGCTTGTTCATGAACTGTTCAAGCCTTCAGCATACGCCTGACAAACCCCGGGCGTATGCTGACGATGGTGCCGGAAGCACTAATTTCTCCAAAAGGAAGTGTACATCATGTTCAAGAACCGAATGACCGCCATGGCGCTGGCGCTTGTGACCGCGCTGACTCTGACAGGAGGCTTCGCGCTGGCGGAAAGCGCGGATACCGCTGTACAGGCGGAAACTGTCACCGGCCGGGTGACGGCCGTGAGCACCGATTCCATCACGATGGAGCTGGGCACGCTGACGGCAGGCGACGCCTCCTCCAATACCGATGCGTCCTCCGGCGCCACCGCAAAGCCGGATGATTCGGCCGCGCCGGATGCCACGGCCGCGCCGGACTCCGCAGTTGAGCCGGACGCCACGGCCGCGCCGGACGCCGGCACGACAAGCCGTCGAACCCGCGGGAAAGCCTCGGGCGCCGCCAGCTTTACCGCAAGCGGCGAAAGCCTGACATTCTCCATCACCGATTCGACCACCTTTACCCTCGGCAGTCGCAAGGCTAAAGGGTCCCTTTCGGACATCTCCGTGGGCACCATCCTGACCGTTACCCTCTCGGGGGATACGGCCACCGACGTGGCCATCCTGCGCGGCGCCGCGGCTGGCTCCCCGGGCAGAGACCGGAGCCCGGACGGCAAAAACAGGGGGCGGAAAGACGCGCGCGACTCTGGCGACAACCGCAAAAGCGGCCGCCGGGGCGGCAACGTGCCCTCGGACAAAGCATCTTCCGGCGATGCGTCCGGCGAAGCCGCGGCAACCCCCGCGCCCGATGCAATGCCTTCCGCATGACGCGGCCGGCGCCCCCGGCACATGCCGGGGGCGCCGCGTTTCCCGGTTTTCCCGGAATCCGGATGTTCATAATTTGTTCAATCTCATCGCAAACGGCTGCCAAACCTTGCGCGTACAATCGCTCTATCGGCCCGGACGCCGTGAAAGGGGTGGATGATGGATTTGAAGGCCCTGCGTTTTCTCGGCCCCGTGCTGGCGGTGGCGGTGTTTCTGGCCCTGCTTGGCGCGCCGCCTTTCCGGGTGCGGGCGCTGACGAGCCCGCCCTCGGACGGCTCGGGTTATTCCGGCGGAGGCGGCGAGGGGAGCGACGGCGTACCCGATGACGAGGCCGTGCCCGCGCTGACGGGGGCGCGCACCGTGGACGGCGCGGAGGCGGCGGTCGAGGGGGGCATTGCCTCGGTGCTGCCGGACGAGAGCGCGGCGCTGGTGAAAAACGGCGGTGTGCTGACGCTGACGAACGCCGTCGTCACCAAGACCGGCGACACCACAAATGCCGAAGCGAGCGGCGCGCATGGCCTCAACGCGGCCATCGCGGCGGAGAGCGGCGGCGCGGTCCGGCTTGCGGGCGGCGCGGTCACCGCGGCCGGAACGGGTGCCAGCGCGGTCTTTGTCACGGGCGAGGGCTCGAAGGCCGAGGTTGACGGCGCGGACATTCGGACCGCCGGGGAATCCGCCCACGGGCTTGCCGCCACCTACGGCGGCGCGATTGAGGCGCGCGGCGTATCCGTCGCCACCGAAGGCAAGGGTTCGGCGGCCGTCGAGGCCGGCCGGGGCGCGGGCACCGTGTCGATCGACGGCGCGTCGCTCTCCGCTTCGGGGGAGGGCGGCCCGCTGATCCGCGCCGCCGGAACCTTTTCGGGCGCGGACGTCCACGGCACTGCCGCCGACGGGCAGATGCTGGTGCTGGAGGGCGGATCGGCAGAGCTTTCGGGCAGCGATCTGACGGGCGCCGGGTCCAGCGGCATCCTGTTCTACACGAACGCCGCGCGGGGAACGGCGCAGGCGGAGGCCGCTTTTCGCGCTTCGGATTCCAGCCTGACCAGCACCGCCGACGGCGCCTTCCTTCTCGTGACCAACGCCCGCGCGCGGGCGACGTTTTCCGGCTGCACGCTGACCTTTTCCAGCGGTCTGCTGGCGCAGGTATCCGCCAACATGCTGAACGGTTGGGGCACGCCCGGGGAGAACGGCGGCGAACTGACGCTGACGGGCGTGGGCCAGGTGCTGGCGGGCGATGTGAGCGTGGACAAGATCAGCGCCTTTTCCCTCGAGCTGACCGACGGCTCCATCTATACCGGCGCGGTGGACACCTCCGGCGTGGGCGGGTCGGTTTCGGTGTCGCTGGACGAGGCGTCCTCCTGGACGCTGACGGCGGATTCCCATGTGGACGCGCTGACAAACGCCGTGGCCGATCTTTCCAACATCCAGTCCGGGGGGTTCATGCTGTACTACGACGCCGAAAATCCGGGATGTGCCTGGTTAAACGGCATGACCTACCCGCTGCCCGGCGGCGGCATGCTGGCGCCGGAGCCCTGACAAGGCGCCCGCCCCAAAACCGAAATACCCCCGCGGCCAGCGCCGCGGGGGGTAAAATGGGTAATTCCGGAAATGCGCGGGGCGCTACCGCTCAAATTCACATTTCCAGGCGGCCACGCCGGTGCCGGGGAAGGCGTCGGACAGGCGGCGGTTGAGGTCTTCCAGCGTCACGCCCTCGCGGGCCACCACCTGCAGGTAGCCGCCGCCGCCCGCGCCACAGATCATCCTGCCGGCGACAAGGTCCTCCACCGCCACAAAGATGCAGTCGATGCATACGTTGGTGCCGCCCGCGTCCAGCCGCTTGGAAAGGTCCCAGTGGGCGGTGAGCATCCGGGAAAAACCGTCCAGATCGCCCGATTCCAGTGCCGAGGCCATGTCCCGCGCCAGGCGCTGAATGTCGCCGAGGATCATCACCGCCTCGGGGTCGGACGCGATGTAGCGGCCCATCACCTCGCGGAGCAGCCCCCGCGCCAGGCGGCGCTGCCCGGTATAGATCAGGAAAAACCGGTCCTCCAGGGCGCGCATCGCCCCCTCGGGGATGCTGAGCTTCCGGGCGGACACCTGCTGCCACGCGCCGGGCGCGCTGGTCAGCAGCTTCACGCCGGGGATCATGCCGCCCGCCTGATCCTGCCAGCCGCCGCCGGTGGACATCAGCTGCTCGGCCATGAGCACGCGGCCGATCCGGTCGGTCAGCGGCATTTCGACGCCGAAGAATTCGCCGATGGCGTTCACGCAGGCGCCGGCCAGGATGCTGCTGGTGCCCAGGCCCGATCCCCTGGGAATGCCCCGCACCTGGGTGGACAGCTTGAAGCCGCCGCCCAGGCGCGCGAGGAGTGCCTCCAGCGGTCGATCCGGCGCCGAGGGCAGGATGCCGCAGGCCACCAGCGCGGCCTTGTGCAGCGCGAAGGGGTCAAAGGGGTTGGAGCAGTCCAGCGCCTCGCGGATGTCGGTGAATTCGCCATAGGCGCCGGAGTCGCCGCTGGCGAACACCAGCTTTGGCGCGTCCACCCGCTCGATGCGGGCCTCCACCGGCCGCCGTCCGCCCAGGCGCACGGCGGCGTTGAGCACCGTGCCGCCGTTTTCGTTGCAGTAGGGGGGCGTATCCGACCAGCCGCCGCCAAAGTTGACGCGGAGCGGCAGGCGGGAGATGGCGCTGTCCTTGCGGATGGACAGCGCGCCGTCATACTTCAGCCGGGCGGCGCCCTCGGCGTGAATCGCGTCCCGGATCAGCCGGAAGGCCTCGCCCTCATAGCGCGTCCGCTGGGAGGGCGCGATCCGCGACAGGTAATAGTACACCCGCACCGCGTCGGAGGGAATGCCCTGCGCCGCCCGCGCCATCGCCTCGGCCCTGTCGGCCAGCCGCTTGATCTGCCGCGAGCCGGGCTCGCGCCCGGCGAACACCGCCTCCGCCTCTGAAACGCTCCGGCGGGTTTCCGCCAGCCGGATCAGGCGTTCAAAGCGCACCCGCTCGTCCAGCGCGTCCTGCCAGTCGAGGATCGCGCCGCCGTCGGAGCGCTCAAAGCCCTCCTTGAGACTGATCCGTTCGCCGTCCGGAAGCGCGCCGGAAAAGCGCAGATCGCTCGCCGGGCGGAGTTCCGCCGTCAGATGCGGCTCGGCCACCAGCGAAAGCGCGGCGCGGGCCGCGTCGATGGCGGTATCGCGCACGGGGAAGAGCTTTGCCGTCCACAGCGTGCGCTCCGGCCCGTCCCAGACCGCTTCCGGCGCGAGGCCCGCCCTCTCCAAAAGCTCCGCGATGGGGCGGCCCAGAAAGACCGCTTCCTTCGGGTTGTCGGCCACGCCAAAGAGCCGCGCCGAAAAGCGCCCGTCGGTCAGCTTGACCACGTGCAGCGCGGTAAAGTCCGGCACGCGCGCGCCGGACAGCGTCGCCGAGGAAACCACCGCGCCGCGGCCCACCGCCGTGCCCGGGCCCAGAAGGCTGTCCTCGAT
This sequence comes from Eubacteriales bacterium, assembly GCA_029974035.1. The sequence continues at coordinate 10,759 of JARKQG010000133.1, forward strand.
GTAGCTGCCCGCGCCCACCCGCGCGTCGGGGGCCAGGGAGCTGCCGGAGGCGGCAAAGTCGCCCTCCGTGCGGTTGGTGTTCACCATGCGCCGCCAGCCCAGCGCGGCGTAGTCCCGGACGTCCTCCACCATGAAGCGGAGCAGCTCCCGCGTGGTGCCAAAGTGGATGAACGCGGCGGGGGAAAGGTGGATCAGCCGCAGCCGGTACCGGCGCAGAAGGGGCCAAAGCGCGCCGCGGAGCGCGGACAGCTCCGGTGAAAAATCACCCTCGGGCTTCTCCCGGTGGTACTGCTCCAGCGTGGAGTCCGTGGCCAGAGGGTAGAGAAAGTCCGCGTAGAAGCTCAGCCGCGCCTTGGGCGACAGGCAGGCAGCCAGCTTTTTCGGGTCAATTTCGCCGCCGGTTTCGACGAGGGTCAGAAGATCGCGGCACAGCTCGCCGTCCATCAATACCGCGCCGGTGTCCAGCGCGACGCGGCCGCGGTCGTCCACCGCGCCGGCCGCGCGCAGCTTCTCTTCCGGCAGCTTGTGCAAAAACCGGGCCACGCCGCCCGCGTCATCGGGCAGAAACACGCCGTGCTGCACGCCGTGGGCAAGACTTTCCCGCGTGGACAGCGCCGCCGCGCCGGCAAAGTGAAAGTCAATCTGCAGCGGGTTGAACAGCAGCAGCACATCACCGGAGGCCACCAGCATGCCGTCCTTCATGCGGCCGGGCACGGCGGAAAGGCCGATGATGAATTCGTCAAACAGCGTGGACCGGCGGCCGCTGGGCAGCATCCGCGGCACCGGCGAAAACAGCTTGCCCGAGGCCGAGTACTGGGGCGCGCGGCGGCTGTCGCCGCCTGAGTGGATGATCAGCGCCCGCCGCCCCTTCAGCGGGTCGGGGCCGGCCAGCGCGCGGATGTGGGCCAGCGCCGCCATCGTCGCGCCGCCGGAGCCGATGCGCCGACCCGCCGGATCGGGCAGCACCGCGTACTGGGTGCCCCGGGGCAGCATGCCCTTTTCCAGCCGGTAGTCGATCTGGCGGCGGTAGGAGACCGCCTGCGCCTCGCTGGCGGCGGTCAGAATCACGTAGTCCCAGCCGGGCAGCCGGCCCTCCCCGGTCAGCCCCTGGCGGTAGAAGCCGTAGGCGTCCCGGTAGGACTGCTCAAGAAACATCAGGTGAAGGTCGTTCATGAAATCAGCCCTTTCAGCCGAAGCGCGCCGATGGGGATGTCCATTTCGCCCACGCGGGTGCGGCCGAAGCTGCCGTGGCAGTCCGACCCGGCGGTGACGATGAGATCCCGGTCCTCGCACAGGGCCAGCAGCCCCGCGACGATCTCCGGCGGGTGCAGCGGGTAGTAGCATTCGACGCCGTCCAGCCCCCGGTCAATCAGCGCCCGAACGCCCTCGAAAAAGAGCGCCTCGTCCGGGTGGGGCACGGTGGCCCAGGGATGGGCCAGCACCGCGCGGCCGCCGGCTGCGTGGATGGCGGCGACGGTCGTTTCCATCGGCGGGAAGCCCGCGTCCTCGTAGGTGACGCCGTACTGCCCGTACAACGGAATTCCGTCGCGGATACTCCGGGTGACGCCCCGGCGGAAAAGGTATTCCAGCCCCTTCCAGCCGCCGAGGGTGGCGTCACGCTCATAGGCGTGAAAGTCCTCCAGTGACACGCGGGGATCGTTCCCCGCCATGCGGCGCACCAGCTCCACGCTCATTTCGTCCAGCTTGGCGCGGTTGTCCGCCAGCAGAGCCGCAAGCGCGGGTTCGTCAAAATCGACGCCGTAGGCCAAAAGGTGGTGGAAGCGCCCGAACGCGATGCACTCGGTCTCCGCGCCGCGCAGAAAGGCGATTCCCGCCCGGCGGGCGAGGGGCTCGGCCGCGAGGCTGCCGGCGGCAAGCTCGTGGTCGGTGACCGCGATGAGGCCCACGCCGTGGGCCTCCGCCTCGCGCACGATCGCCTCGGGTGAAAGCGCGCCGTCGGAAAAGGTGGAGTGGATGTGCAGGTCAGCGTACATCGGCGTACATTCCATCCGTCAAGTGTGATCCCCCTGTCCGTAGTAGGCGTTGGCGCCGTGCTTGCGGAAGTAGTGCTTGTCCATGATGGACTGGGGCGCGCTCTCCACGTTGACGTTGAGCCGGTGGGCGATGGAGGCCATGTGGGCCACTTCTTCTAGCACCGCGGCGTTTTCCACGGCCTTCATCGCGTTCTTGCCCCAGGTGAAGGGGCCGTGCTTGCGCACCAGCACCGCGGGTGTGGCCATCGGGTCCAGGTTGCCCTGCTCGAAGGTTTCCACGATCACGCGGCCGGTGTTGAGCTCGTAGTCGTCCCGGATCTCCTCCGGCGTCAGCATGCGGGTCAGCGGCACGCTGCCGTAGAAGTAGTCCGCGTGGGTGGTGCCCAGGCAGGGCAGGTCGCGTTCCGCCTGCGCAAAGGACGTGGCATAGCGGGAATGGGTGTGCACGATGCCGCCCAGCGCGCCGAAGCGGCGGTAGAGCTCGAGGTGGGTGGGCGTGTCGCTGGAGGGGTTCATGTCGCCCTCCACGCGGTTGCCCTCCAGGTCCACCACCACCATGTGCTCGGGCTTCATGTGCTCATACTCCACGCCGCTGGGCTTGATGACCACGAGGCCCTTTTCCCGGTCGATGGCGGACACATTGCCCCAGGTGAAGGTGACCAGCCCATACTTGGGCAGCAGCAGGTTGGCGTCGCACACCAGTTTTTTGAGCTTTGAAAGCATATGGATAACCTCCTTCAGGGTTTTGCTGACATCCATGACATCGGCGCGCTTCCGGGGGCGCATCCCCATTATGGTTTTCCCGCGCGGTCCTTTCCGATACACGCCCGCCTGCTCCCGCGCGCAAGCCGGGCCCGGCTCCGCACGGTTCATTATAGCATAAAACGCGGGCATGTGGTATACTGATCCCGCTTGAATTCGCGGGAGCCGGGGGAGGATGCCATGGCAAAACGGCATATTGACATTGAAAAGACGGCGCTCTACGCCATCGTCATCAACGCGCTGCAGATTGCCGCAGCGCTTATTGTGGCGCTCCTGGCGCTGATCGTGGGTGACCGCGCCTTTACCGGGCGGGTGGAGCAGCTGGCGCTCACGGGCATGGCGCTGGTGGTGATCTGGGGCGCGGTGCTGGATATCCGCGACGCCTTCGCCGCCCGCAGGCTCAACCGCCAGAGCGACATGCTGGAGGAGGCGCTGGAGCGGGTGAACGAGCTGAACACCACGCTGCGCGCCCAGCGGCACGACTTTATGAACCACCTGCAGGTGGTATTCGGGCTGATCGACATGGGGGAAACGGGCGACGCCCGGGAATACATTGAGCGGGTGTACGGCGACATCCAGCGGGTGGGCCAGGCGCTGAAGACCGCCATCCCCGCCGTCAACGCGCTTCTGGCGGCCAAGCTGAGCGAGTGCCGGGCCCGGGGGATCGACGCGCGGCTGGAGACCGCATCCGCCTGGGGCGAGGTGCCCGCGGCGGACTGGGAGATCTGCCGCGTACTGGGCAACCTGGTGGACAACGCACTGGACGCGCTGAAGGGGGAGTCCGCGCCCCACCTGACCATCCGCATCGGCGAAACGCTGCGGGAGTACACCTTTTCCGTGGAGAACGACGGGCCCGCCATCGACCCGGCCTTCATCGGCACGCTGTTCGAGCCGGGGGTTACCACCCACGGCGAGGGCCGCGGCATGGGCCTTTCGATCGTGAAGGACATCATGGATTCCTACGGCGGCCGGGTGGAGGTGGAGTCCGACGAAGCCCGGACGCGCTTTTCCGGCTTTCTGCCCAAGGCGCAGACGGTGTAAAAATGCGGCAGCCGGGGGACGATCGTCCCCCGGCTGCCGTTTTTTGCGCGCGGTCCGGCGCGTCCGCTACTGGGGCCCCGCCAGCTGCTGGCGCTTCTGGCGGATCATGTCGCAGGCGCGCTGCAGCTCTTTTTCCACGTTGATCATCAGGTCCTCGCTGTAGGCGCTGGCCTGCAGGCGGCGGTCGTTGGCCTCGGCGCGGGCTTCGTTGACGATCTCCCGGGCCTCGTTCTGCGCGGCGATGGTCACCTGATGCTGGTCGATCATCGCGCGGGCGCGAATCTCGGCGTCCTTGATGATCTTGTCGGCGCGGCTCTCCGCCTGCTCCTGCATTTCCTGGGCGCGGTTGCTCGCGTCCTCCAGCGCGGCGTTGGCGCGTACGTCCGCGGACTGGAGCTTGCTGGCCGCGGTGCGCTCGGCGGTGGTCAGGATGCGGTCGCGGTCGCGCATCACCTGCTCCGCGTACTGGATCGCCAGCGGCAGGTTGCCGCGGATGTCCTTGATGATCTCCAGGCACATCGTGGCGTCCACCAACCGCTTTCCGGTCAGCGGCACGCTGCTCCCGGTTTCGATGGCCTCCTGCAGGTAGTCCAGCAGGTTCATCAGATACGTATGATCGTCGTCGCTCTCATAGGGCGGCGCGGCCTCCTGCAGCGCTTCGGGGTGTTCGGCCGCCTGCGGACGCGGTTTGCGCTCCTCTTCAAAGAACTTGTCCTGATCGCGATCCATAAGATCCATCCCCTCTACGAATCGTTCCTATCCTTCTTCGCCCTGAAGGCGGACATGACGTCGTCCAGTATTTCATCGGGCACCAGCCCGCGGGGCGTGCGGCCAAAGAGCATCATTTCACGCGCGATGGAAGCCGACACATAGTCGATGGACGGGTCGGAGGGCAGAAACAGCGTCTCCATGCCGAACATCGCCTGCATCGCGGCGGCGGCGCTGCGCTCGGAGGCGTAGTCCGCCTCCGACCGGAGGCCCTTCACCACACAGTCTGCGCCCAGCCGGCGGGCAAGATCCGCCAAAAGGCCGTCGTCGGTCAGCGCTTCCACGTTGGTCAGTCCCCGGACGCAGCGCGCCAGGAGCGCCTGCCGCGTCCCGGCGGTGAACATGGGCCGCTTGACCGGGTTGATCAGAACCGCCACGTAGACCTTGTCAAACAGCACCGCGGAGCGGCGGATGATGTCCAGATGGCCCACCGTCGGCGGGTCAAAACTGCCCGGGTAGACTGCGATCATCGGCGGCTCTCCCGTACCAGCGCCACCGCGGTATCGCCGTAGCGCCGTTCGTCGTAGATTTCAAACCCCGCGGGGAGCGCCAGCGGCGCTTTTGCCGCGTGCTCCATCACCAGCACCGCGCCCTCGGCCAGGAGCCCGCGGTCGGCCAGGAGGGCCGCGGCCTGGGCGTAGACGTCCGCCATGCGGTAGGGCGGGTCCAGAAACACCAGCGAAAACCGGCGGTCCGAAAGCCGTGCCAGCGCCTCGCGCCAGTCGGCGCGAATCAGCCTGGTGCGGTCTTCCGCCCGCACCAGCGCGATGTTTCGCTCAATCACCCGTGCGGCGCCCGCGCTGGCGTCGCAAAGCGCGGCAAAGGCCGCGCCGCGGCTGATGGCCTCCAGCGCCAGCGCGCCGGAGCCCGCGAACAGGTCCAGCACTTGGGCGTCCGGAACGTGCGCGGCCAAAATGCCAAACAGCGATTCGCGCACGCGGTCGGCGGTGGGCCTGGTTTCGACGCCTTCCGGCGCGAAGAGCCTGCGCCCCTTGAACTCGCCCGCGATCACGCGCATGCCAACACCACCCGTACAGCGCATTATAGCATAGTTTCTGCCCACTGACAAGGTGCAGGCCGCGCCGGGCGGCTACACCTCCGGCTTCGGCCCGGCGGGCTTTTTCAGCTCGCGCCGCTGCCTGCGCTTTTTGGCGCGGATGCCCTTTTGGATGGCCTCCAGCTTTTTCTTCCGGAGCTTCGGCCCCTGGAGATAGCCCGCCAGCGCAAAGGCGGGCAGAAAAAAGGACAGCGGCACCATCAGCGCGTAGAGCAGCATCAGGCGGTGGATCAGAAGCGAGTACAGCGCGATGAACGGCATGAACACCAGGCGCGCAAAGGAGTTGAAGGGGTTGAAGGGCACTTCCCGCGCGGCGTCCTCCGATAGCGTCGTGGCCTCCGATAGCGGCGTGGCCTCCGGCAGCGCCGTGGCGTCGGGCGGAACGCTCTCCGCGGGGGCGGGGGTGGCCACCGCGATAAAATTGGCCGGGTCGAGGGATTCCGGATGCGCGGGCAGCGACGCCAGGTTGATTAGCGCGATGATCAGAAGCGGCAGCGCGGCGACCCAGAACCCGATCACGGCGGTGGCGGGCCGGTAGGTCTTTTTGAAGAGCGCCGCGTCCACCGCGCCGCCCTCCGCGCGGCGCTTTTCCAGCGTCACGCGCAGCGTTTCCGCGCGCTCGCCCGCCGCGCCCGCGTCGCTGAATGTCAAAAGCGCGAACCCGGCCAGAAACACCAGGTTGAGGAGCGCCTGCAGCCAGAACTGCGTCTGGGGGATAAAAAACAGAAACAGCAGGCTCAGCAGCAGCAGTGCGAAATACTTGAGCAGGACCCTGAGGCCGAACATGATTCCTTCGCGCATGGTTCCTCCGTTACGGGCCGTCCGGCCGGGTGTAGAGTGCCGACTCCGTCGCGACAAAGTCGAGGGGCGCGTCGTGGGGTTCGAGGGGCAGTGAGTCCACCATCTGCCATTCAAAGGCGAGACCCACCGTCACGGCGCGGCAGCGGGGCAGGTAGCGGTCGTAGTAGCCGCCGCCCTGGCCCAGCCGGCGGCAGGCCCTGTCGAAGGCGAGGCCCGGTACGATGATGAGGTCAATTTCCTCCGGCGCCACGGGAGGCCCCACCGGGTTCGGAATGCCCAGCGGGCCGGGCGCAAGGCCGTCCGCCCGCCGCGCCTCCATGATTCCGCTCCCCAGCACGGCGGGCAGGCACACGGTTTTGCCGTCGGAAACGAGGCGCGCCGTCAGCGCGCGGGTGTCCACCTCGCCCGGCATCGAATGGTAGCACAGCACGGTTTTCGCGCGCCGGCAGGCGTCCAGGGCCAGCACGCGGTCACAGGCGGCGGCGGATCGCGCGGGGTCCGCCGGTTGCGCCCTTTGCGCGCGCATCCGCGCCCGAAGGGCCTTCTTGTCACATTCCATCAAAGCGCCGGGGCACGCGGGCGGTGAAGCCCAGCATGATCTCGTAGGGGATGGTGCCGGTCAGGGTGGCCAGCTCGTCCGGCGTGATGCGCTCCGCGCCCTGAGCGCCCAGGAGCACCACATCGTCCTCCATGGTGACCTCCGGGATGGCGGTGACGTCCACCATCACCATGTCCATGCACACGCGGCCGATGAGCGGCGCGCGCTTGCCGCGCACCAGCACATGGGCTCGGTTGGACAAAAGCCTCGGGTAGCCGTCGCCGTAGCCCACGGGCAGCGTCATCACCAGGGTTTCCCGCTCGGCGAGGAAGGCGCGGCCGTAGCCCACGGTTTCGCCTTCGGGCACCCGGGCAATGCGCACGGGGCGCGTGACCAGCGTCTGCGCCGGGGTAAGGCCCGGCAGCAGGTGACGCACCGAGGCGCCGTAAAGGGCGATGCCGGGGCGCACCATGTCGTGCCAGAGGGTAGAATCCCGGAGGGCGGCCTCGCTGGCGGCGGCGTGGGCGATGGGGCGAAAGCCCTCCGCGCGGACGCGGGCCAACGCCCGGACAAAGCGCGCGTTCTGCGCCCGGGTGAACTCCGGATCGTCATCCGCCGCGGCGAAGTGGGTGAACACGCCCTCCAGCTTCACCCGGGGGTTGGCGCGGATCAGCGCCAGCATCTCCTCCAGCGCCGCCTCGCCGCGGATGCCGACGCGGGCCATGCCGGTGTCGATCTTGAGGTGGGCGTGGGCCACGGTGTCCAGCCGCTCGGCCTCCTTCTGGAGGATGGGGACGGCCGCCGGGTGGTACACCGCCTGGGCCAGGTGGTTTTGAACCGCGGCGCGAAGGCCGGCGGCGGAGGTGCCGCCCAGCACCAGGATGGGGGCCATCACCTGCGCCTCGCGCAGGAGCACGCCCTCTTCCACCAGGGCCACGGCCAGCTGATCCGCGCCGGCGCGCAGCGCGCACCGCGCGGCGGGGATCAGCCCGTGCCCGTAGGCGTCCGCCTTGACCACCGCCATCATGCGGGCCTTGCCCGCGAGATGGCGGCGGACGAGGGCCGTGTTTTCCGCCAGCGCCCCGCCCGAGACGCGCAGTTCGGTTTCGCGGTACGCATTCACAGCGAGCGCACCTGATCGTTGTCGAGCAGTGTCACGCCGGCCTCGGTCAGCACCTTGAGGCCCTTATTCAGATCCGACAGGTGGAAGATCACCAGCGCGTGGCTGCCAGTGGAACGCACAAAGGAATACACGTATTCGATGGAGATGTCGTGCTCGGTCAGCTTTTCCAGCACCGCATTGAGCCCGCCGGGCCGGTCCGGCACGCACACGGCCAATACGTCGGTGATGCGCACCACATAGCCCGCGTCCTTCAGCGCCTTGACGCCCTTTTCCATGTCGGTCATGATGCACCGGAGGATGCCGTACTGCTCGGTGTCGGCGATGGAAAGCGCGATCAGGTCGATGCCGTTGTCGCTGAGGGTTCTGGTCAGATCGGTGAGGCTGCCTTTCCGGTTTTCGAGGAACACCGAAACCTGCTTGACGTACATGGAATTCCCCTCCCAATCGCATTTTGTCCGTAGATGGCTTACAGCTTGCGGTTATCGATCACCCGGCGCGCCTTGCCCTCAAAGCGCGGGATGGTCTTGGGGGCGACCAGTTTGATGTCGGCGGAGAGCCCCAGGGTGGACTTCATGCTCTCTACAATCTTCTTTTGCAGCGCCTGCATTTCGCCCACGGTGTCGGCAAAGAGCGCCTCGGTGGCCTCCACCTGGATCTCCAGCGAGTCGGTGGTGCCCGCGCGCTCCACCACCATCAGGAAGTGGGGCGTGGCCCCGGAGATGGAGGTGAGCACCGTTTCCACCTGGCTGGGGAACACGTTGACGCCGCGGATGATCAGCATGTCGTCGGTGCGGCCCAGGATGCGGTCCATGCGCACGAGGGTGCGGCCGCACTCGCACTTTTCGGCGTGAAGGCGGCACAGGTCGTGGGTGCGGTAGCGCAGCATGGGCATGCCTTCCTTGGTGATGGTAGAGAACACCAATTCGCCGCGCTCGCCGTAGGGCAGCGGCTCCAGCGTGTCGGGGTCGATGATCTCGGGCACGAAGTGGTCCTCGTTGACGTGCATGCCGTGCTTTGCGAGGCACTCAAAGGATACGCCCGGGCCGGTGATTTCGGTCAGGCCGTAGATGTCCAGCGCGTCGATGCCCAGCAGGTCCTCAATGCGCAGGCGAATGTTCTCGCTCCAGGGCTCCGCGCCCAGCGCGCCCGCCTTGAGCCTGAAATCGGACAGGGGCAGGCCCATTTCGCGGATGGTCTCGCCCAGGTGCAGCGCGTAGGAGGGCGTACAGCACAGTACCGTGGTGCCCAGCGCCTTCATCATCGCGATCTGGCGCGGGGTGTTGCCGCCGGACATGGGGATGACGGTGGCGCCCACGCGGCTGGCGCCCTGGTGCGCGCCCAGGCCGCCGGTGAAAAGGCCGTAGCCGTAGGCCACCTGGATGATGTCGTTTTCATCGGCGCCGGCGGCGGTCATGGTGCGGGCCATGCCTTCGGTCCAAATGTCGATGTCGTGCTGGGTGTAGCCCGCGATGATGGGCATGCCGGTGGTGCCCGACGAGCCCTGAACGCGCACGATGTTTTTGAGGGGTTCGGCAAAAAGGCCGTAGGGGAACTGGTCCCGGAGGTCGGGCTTATCGGTAAAGGGCAGATGCCTGAGATCGTCGATCGAGCGGATGTCCCCCGGCTCGATGCCCTTGTCCGCCATGCGCTGGCGGTACATGGGCACGTGGTCATAGACGCGGCGGACGGTTTTTTTCAGCCGTTCGCCCTGGAGCGCGCGAAGCTGCTCGCGGTCCATGCACTCCGCCTCGGGGTTCCATATCTTCATCTCGCGGAATCTCATCGGGAACGTACCTCCTCATAGCCCAGATCAAAGGCTTTCAGATTGACGGACAGGATTTTCTTCGGCACCGAGGACTCAACGGCGCGGCGCCAGGCCCCGCGGTCGGTGCCGGTCAGGCGGCACAGCGCGCCCAGAATGGCCAGGTTGACGGCGCGGATGTCGCCCGCCTCCCGGGCCAGGGACAGAAAGTCCGCGGCCACGGTGCGGCAAAGCACCGGGAGTTTTTCCAGAACGCCTTCGGGGTAGGCCGCCGCGCCGGTGACCACCGGCATCGGCGCGATCTTCTGGGTGTTGACGATCAGCGTGCCGTCTGCCTTCAGGTAGGGCAGCGCCCGGAGCGCCTCCAGCTGTTCAAAGGCCAGAAGGTAATCCGCGCCGCCCGCTTCCACCAGCGGCGAGGACACGTCGCGGCCGATGCGCACGTGGGTGATCACGTTGCCGCCCCGCTGGGCCATGCCGTGCACCTCGCTGACCTTGACCTTTTGATGAAGCTCTTCGGCCAGCGCGCCCAGGATGCGGCTGGCCAGCAGCGTGCCCTGACCGCCGACGCCGACGATGACGATGCTTGCGTTCACGCTTCGGCCCCCTTTCCGATGGCGGAGAACCTGCACACCTTTTCGCACAGGCCGCAGCCCACGCACTGATCGGGGTTGATCGAGGCTTTTTTCCCATCCTTCTCGATGGCGGGGCAGCCCAGGCGCATGCAGGTCATGCAGCCGGTGCAAAGATCCCGGCGGATGACGTAGGGGCGGGCTCTGCGCTTTTTGTCCAGCAGCGCGCAGGCCCTCCGGGCGACGACCACCGCCGGGCCGGAAAAGGCCAGGGCGTCCTTCAGCGCCTTTTCCAGGCCGGCGATGTCAAAGGCGTCCACGCCGGTCACGCTGGCCACGCCGCAGGCGCGGCACAGCTGGGGCAGGTCGATCTCCGTGGTGGGCTGGCCGTGGATGTCAAAGCCGGCGGCCGGGTTGGGCTGGTGGCCGGTCATGCCGGTGGTGCGGTTGTCGAGGATCAGAAGGGTCATGTCGGTGCGGTTGTAGGCCGCGTTCATCAGGCTGGTTACGCCCGAATGAAGGAAGGTGCTGTCGCCAATGACCGCCACGGTTTTGCCGGCAAATTCGTCGCCCCGGGCGCGGGAAAACCCCTGGGCCATGCCCACGGACGCGCCCATGCACAGCACCGTATCGATGGCGGAAAGGGGCGCGAGCGCCCCCAGCGTGTAGCAGCCGATGTCGCCGGTCACGTGCAGCTTCATTTTGGACAGCACGTAGAACGGTCCCCGATGGGGGCAGCCGGCGCACATCACCGGCGGGCGGCCCGGCAGCGCCTCCTGCGGGCGGGCGGCGGGCACGTCAAGGCCCAGCGCCTCGCGGACGCGGCGGACGGACAGGTCCCCCTGGCGGCCGGTGAGGTTCTTGCCGCCGGCAATAGGGACGCCCCAGGAAGCGATCTGCTCCTCGAGGATGGGCTCCAGCGACTCGATCACGTAGAGCTTTTTCACCTTGGCGGCAAAGGCCTCGACGCGCCCCCGGGGCAGCGGGTTCACCGCCCCCAGCTTCAGCACCGACGCCTCCGGCAGCGCCTCCCGCACGTACTGGTAGACCACCCCGGCGCAGACCACGCCGATCTCGGCGGAGCGCATCTCCTCGCGGGTGAGGGGGGTTTCCTCCGCCCATTGGGCCAGATCGCGGCTGCGCGCCTCCACCGTCACGTGGCGGCCGCGGGCCATGGCGGGCATCATCACGTACTTGGCGGGGTCCTTTTCGTAGGGTTTGACCGGCGCCTCTTCGCGGGGTTCCAGGTTCACCGCGGAGCGGGTGTGGGCGATGGACGTGGTGGTGCGGACCATGAAGGGGACGTCGAACTGCTCGCTGAGCGCGAAGGCCGCCCGGGTAAAGGCGCGGCATTCCTCGCTGTCGGAGGGCTCCAGCATGGGCAAAAGCGCCGACCGCGCGTACCAGCGGCTGTCCTGCTCATTTTGGGAGGAGTTCATGCCCGGGTCGTCCGCCACGACCACCACCATGCCGCCGTTTACGCCGGTATAGCTGAGGGTGAACAGCGGGTCCGCCGCCACGTTGAGCCCCACGTGCTTCATGCAGCACATGGCGCGGGCACCCGCGGTGGCCGCGCCGGCGGCCACCTCCATGGATACCTTTTCGTTGACCGCCCACTCGCTGTAAATCTCCGGATAGGCGGAGATGGCCTCGGTAATTTCGGTTGAAGGGGTGCCGGGATACGAGCTGACCACCCGGACGCCGGCTTCCCACGCGCCCCGGGCAATGGCCTCGTTGCCCAGAAGTAGAGCCTGGTTCATGCGATCATTCCTCATGCGTTTAATTGATCCCTGAGATCCGTCACGCGCCGCGCCTTGCCCTCAAACCGCTTCAGCGAGCCGGGCGATACGAAGCGAACCGGGATCTCCAGCTGGCAGACCGAGCGCAGCTTCGCCATCACGGACTTTCGCAGGCTTTCGATCTGCTGAAAGTCATCGATGTTGCCCCTGCCGTCGATCTCCACCCGCACCTCGATTTTGTCGAGGTAGTTCTCCCGGGTGACGTGAATCTCATAGTTTGGGCTGACGCCCTCGGAACCCACCAGCACGCTTTCAATGGTGCTGGGGAACAGGTTGACGCCGCGGATGATCAGCATGTCGTCGGTGCGGCCCTTGCACTGTTCCATGCGCATCATGGTCCGCCCGCAGGCGCACTTTTCCGGCAGCAGGCGGGTGATGTCCCGGGTGCGGTAGCGCAGGATGGGCATGGCCCACTTGGTGAGGGTGGTGATCACCATCTCGCCCGGTTCGCCCGGCGGGAGCGCCCGGCCGGTGTCCGGGTCGATGACCTCGCACAGGAAGAAATCCTCGTTGATGTGCATGCCGCATTTTTCCGCGCATTCCCCGCTGACGCCGGGGCCCACGATCTCCGTCAGGCCGTAGTTTTCGGTGGCCAGAATGCCCCAGCGGCGCTCCAACTCCTGGCGCATCGCCTTTGTGGAGGCCTCCGCGCCGAAAAGGCCCACCCGCAGCTTGATCTCGCCCATCACGCCCATCTTCTCGGCCGTCTCGGCCAGGTACATGGCATAGGAGGGCGTGGCGATCAGCACCGTGGAGCCGAAGTCGCGCATCAGCGTGATCTGGCGCTCGGTGTTGCCGCTGGAGATGGGCACGATGGTGACGCCGATCTTTTCCAGCCCCTGGTGCAGGCCGAAGGCACCGGTGAAGAGGCCGTAGCCGAAGGAGATCTGCGCGATGTCGCGCCGGGTGACCCCGCCGGCGGTGGCCAGCCGGGCCACGCACTCCGTCCAGTTGGAGAGATCCTGAGCGGTGTAGCCCGCCACGATGGGGCGGCCCGTGGTGCCGCTGGAGGCGTGGAGGCGCACCACATCGTCCATGGGGACGGCGAAGAGGCCATAGGGGTAGTTGTCCCGAAGGTCGTTCTTGACGGTGAAATCAAGAAGTTCAATGTCCCTGAGCGCCTTGATGTGCTCCGGCCGGACGCCGCGATCGTCCATCTTCTTTCTGTAAAAGGGCACGCGTTCGTAGGCGTGGGCGACGATCTTCTGGAGCCGGTCCAGCTGAACCGCTTCGATGCCGGCCCGGTCCATGGTCTCCGCCGCGGGGTTCCAGATCATGGTGCTTCCTCCCTTACCGTTCTTCCGTGCTACGATGCCGGGCGGGGCGCCCGGCAGGGGTGGCCATGTATGCTTATACAGGGTTTATTATAGACGAAAGCGCGTGTGAAAGCAAACGGAGGAGCCGGGGAGGATGTAAATTTTGTCGCACAAAAGCGCGCCGCCCCTCGCGGGCACGGCGCGCTCTTATCCATGGGGCTATGCCTTCGGCTCCTCGGCCGCGTCCTCCCCGGGTGCGGACGGCTCCTCGGCGGGGGGTTCCTCGGCGGGTGCCGGGGCGGGCGCGGGCCAGATGATCTCGGCGCCGCCGGCGTTCATCTGGCGGGGCGGCTCGGGTTCCGGCGCGGGCGCGCTCTCGGGTTCGGGCTGGGGCTCCGGTTCCGGGGCGGGCGCGGGCTCCGGACGGGCGGGCTTGGGCAGCTTCGTGCCGCAGCTGGCGCAGAAGCTGGCCTCGATGGGCTGCACGCCGCCGCAGTTGGGGCAGCGGCTCTGGCGCCTGAGCGCGTCGATTTCCTTGCGCATGGATTCGCACTCCTGCTCCAGTTCCGTGACCTTCTGGCAGAACATGTCGGCCGCTTCGTTGGCGCCGCCCGCTCCGCGCATGGAATAGTAGGCCTTGCCGATCTGCAGAAAGAGCTGCTCGACCTCGGCCTCTCTGGCGGCGATGCGGCTGTTGAGCCGCGCGACCTCGGCGGCCTCCGCGGTTTTCTGGCTCACGCTTTTGGCCACTTCGGACACGCGCTTTCCGAAACCCTGAAATAGTGGCATGCAATACACCTCATTTCCTGTCGCGTTCAAGTGTATGACGGACGGCCAGAATTCTTGCCGGTCCGAAGCAACTTCAAGCGTCCGCGCAGCTCCGGGTACCGGCGTCGCGCGCAAACGGCCGCCCCTGGCATACGATCAGTTTGCCCCATTTTACCGAAAAATGCAAGTGCATCGCGTCAAAATTCGTAAAAATGTATGGATTTAGCCGCAAACAACGCATACTGTTCCGGGGAGGCGTTGGGTTTGCTGACCATCTTTTTGCGCGCAATCATATTGTATCTTGTCATGGTGGCCACCATGCGCGCTACCGGAAAACACCAATTGGGGCAGTTTCAGCCCTACGAGTTCGCGCTGGCGATCATGGTGGCGGACCTGCTCGTCACGCCCATGGCGGACATCTCGACGCCGCTCTTTCACGGCCTCTTGCCCATCCTGGCGCTGTACGCGGTCAACGGCACGCTGACTTTGGCCTGCCTGAAGAGCGACCGCATCCGGGCGTTCATCTCCGGAAAGCCGTCGGTGGTGGTGAGCCGGGGGGTCATCGACCGGAAGGAGCTGGACCGGCTGTGCCTGAGCCTTTCGGACCTGCAGGAGGGGCTCCGGGAGGCGGGGCTTCTCGACCCCAGCAGCTGCGGCACCGCCATCGTGGAGACCGACGGCAACATCACCGCCTTTCCCCACGCGGCCAAGCGCGCCGTGACCGCGGAGGACCTGAACCTGTCGCCCGGCTACGAGGGGATGCCGCTGGTGCTGATTGAAAACGGCCGCCTGCAGAAGCACAACCTTTCGATGTCGGGCAAGGACGAGGCGTGGCTCCGGGCGCTGATCGGCCACTACGGGCTTGATCCCGCGGGCGTGCTGATCGCCAGCCTGGACACCCGGGGCGGCATGCACGTGCAGGACATGCGCGGAAGCCTTCTGCACATCCGGGCGCTGACCAGCCAGGAGGTCGTCTGGTAATGCGCAAAAAGCTGATCGGCGTGATCGCGGTGACGATCGTGGCGGTGGCGTTCTGCATCGGCTGCCTTCTGGCCATCACCCACGTGGTGGACCGGATGGAGGCGATGTCGATGGAGGCGCAGGACGCCGCGGACCGTGGCGACACGAAGGCCGCCATCGAGTGGATGGCGCGCATGGCGACGGAGTGGGAGAAGCACCGGTCCTTCCTGGAAACGCTGATCTCCCACGACGAAATGCACACCGTGGCGGAGCGCTACACCGAGGCGGAGATCAACCTCAAGCGCGACCACATGGACGATTTTTACAAGTCCATGGCGCTTTTGCAGGAGATCCTGGAGCACATCCGCGAGCAGGAGCGGGTGCGGCTGGGGAACATCCTGTAGGCGCCTACTCCGCGCGGCCGTCTCTTTCGATCTTCATGATCATGTCCACCCGGCGCTGATGGCGGCCACCCTCAAACGGGGTGTCCAGGTAGGCGTCCACGATCATCTTGGCCAGTTCGCTGCCCACCACCCGCGCGCCGAAGCACAGGATGTTGCAGTTGTTGTGGGCGTGGGCCATCTTGGCGCTGTAAGGCTCGGAGCACGCCGCCGCGCGGATGCCCTCCACCTTGTTGGCCGCCAGGCTCATGCCGATGCCGGTGCCGCAGATCAGGATGCCCAAATCGCATTCGCCCCGGGCCACCGCGTGGGCGGCCATGTCGGCGTAGACGGGGTAATCGTCGGTGGGGCGGGGCTCCCGGATGTCGTAGACCACCGGGCTGAACCCCCGCGCTTCCAGATGGGCGCGGATGATCTCCCGCAGGTCGGCGGCGGCGTGGTCGGATGCAAGCGCAATTTTCATAATAAACACCTCTTGTCATATTGTGTGCGCCGGGGCGCGCCGGGCGCCTACCGCGTGCTCTTGTCGTAGGGCACGCCGCTGGCGCGGGGCGCCTGGGATTTGGCGCTGGTAAAGGCCAGCACGATCAGCGTGGCAACGTAGGGGATCATCTTGTAGACGTCCGAGGAGAGGGGCAGATCCTTGAGGCCCGGAATGCCGGAGTAGGCCGCCGCGATGGTCTTCATCAGGCCGAAGAACAGCGCCGACAGAAGGATGCGCATCGGCTTCCACTGGCCAAAGATCAGAACCGCCAGCGCCAGAAAGCCGTAGCCGGCCACCGTGGCGTTGAAGTTGGTGGAGGTGGGCACCACGAACACGAGCCCCCCCAGCCCCGCCAGTGCGCCGGAGATCAGCACGCCCGCGTAGCGGATCTTGTATACGTTGACGCCCACGCTGTCCGCCGCCTGGGGGTGTTCGCCGCAGGCGCGCAGCCGGAGGCCGAACTTCGTCTTGTACAGCACGAAGGCCGACGCCGCCAGGATCGCGATCCCCACGTAGGTGGTGATGTAGCACCGCTGGAAAAGAAGCGGCCCCAGGATCGGGATATCGCCCAGGTACGGCACCTTTTCGATGAAAAAGGTGTTGGTGAACTGGATCTGCTGCACGCCGTTTGACTGTAGCGTCCGCGCCAGGTAGATCGAAAACGCCGGGGCGAACATGTTCAGCGCCGTGCCGGAGATCGTCTGGTCCGACCGGAGGGATACGGCCGCGTAGGCGTGGAAAAACGCGAACACGAGCCCGGCTCCCGCCGCGATCAGAATGGCCAGCAGAAGCTGTCCCTGCCCGCTCATGAAGCCCTGGGTTTTATTGAGAAAGAAGATCGACGCGAATGCGCCCATCACCATGATGCCCTCCAGCGCGATGTTCACCACGCCGCTGCGCTCGGAGAACATGCCGCCCAGCGCCACGATCAGAAGGGGGATCGAAAAGAACAGCATCTGCTGAAACAGGAAGAAAACCGTATCCATTATGCGCCCTCCCCTCCCGTTTCGTGGGCCCGCTGCGCCCGCCTTTTGCCGATGCGGCCGATCAGGTCCCGCACCAAGAGCGAGAAGGCGCTGAAGTAGATGACCATCGCGATGATGATGTCGATGACCTCCTGCATGTACTTGAGGCTCTGCAGATAGGAGCCGCCCACCGATATGTAGGCCACAAACAGCGCCGAAAAGATGATGCCGATGGGGTTGGAGAGGCCCAAAAGCGCCACCGGAATGCCGTTGAAGCCCTGGGCGGAGAGCACCTCCTCCATGTGGATGTGCATGCCGCTGGAGGGGGCCAGGTACATCAGCGCCCCGGCGGTGCCGGCCAGCGCCCCCGCCAGCACCATCGAAAGCATGATCGTGCGCTTTTCGCTGATGCCCGCGTAGCGGGCGGCGTCCTTGTTGAAGCCGCAGGCGCGAAGCTCGTAGCCGAAGGTGGTCTTGTTGAGCAGCACGTACATCACCACCGCCAGCGCGACGGCAATCAGGATGCCCGCGTTGACGCTGGACACATCCACGTACTTGCCGGTGAGGTTGTAGAAGATCTTGTCCAGCCCGCCCTTGGGGAGCACGGCGCTGGAAAGCACGTTTTTCGTCTGGTTCTTGGTGGGGTCAAACACGTCGGAGCCGCGGATCAGAAAGTTGATGCCGTACATGCCGATGTAGTTCATCATGATGGACGAGATGACCTCGTTGACGTTGAACCGCGCCTTGAAAAGCCCCGGCACCAGCCCCCAGAGGCCGCCCGCCAGCATGCCCATCAGAAGGCCGACGATCCAGTGGAGCGCGCCGGGCAGAAACGTCCACGTGACGCCCACCCACACGCTGACCGCGCCGCCAACCATCAGCTGGCCGGGCGCGCCGATATTGAAAAGCCCCGTGCGGAAGGCAAAACCCACCGAAAGGCCGGTCATGATCAGCGGCGTCGCCAGGTACAGCACCTGGCCCAGGCCCTTCATGCCGTTGTTGAAGCCGCCCTTGAGGATGATGACCAGCCCCTGAAACGCGGTCTCCGGCCGGGTGACGAGCAGGATCACAAACCCGGCAATCAGCCCTGCCAGGATGGCGATCAGCGAGGCGGAGGCGTTTTTCAGGCCCTGCTTCATGAGGCGCTCCCCCTTTTCGAACCGGACATGTACAGGCCGATCTCCTGGATGGAGGCGGCTTCCGGGTCGAGGCCGGCCACAATGCGGCCCTCGAAGATCACGCGGATCTGATCGGACAGGGACTTGACCTCGTCCAGCTCCAGCGAGATCAGCAGCACCGCGCAGCCCCGGTCCCGGGCCGCCACCAGCTGCCGGTGGATGTACTCGATGGCGCCCACGTCCAGGCCCCGGGTGGGCTGCACCGCGATGAGCAGGTCCGGCTCCAGGCTGATCTCCCGGGCGACGATGGCCTTTTGCTGGTTGCCGCCGGACATGGAGCGGGCGATGGTGATCGCGCCCTGGCCCGAGCGGATGTCAAACCGGGCGATCAGATCCTCCGCGTGGGCCGCCACCCGGTCAAAGCGGATAAAGCCGCGGCGCTGGTAGGCCGGCATCTGGTAGCTTTTGAGCACCAGGTTCTCCGACAGCGTGAAGTCCAGCACCAGCCCGTGCTTGTGCCGGTCCTCCGGGATATGGGAGATCTTCAGATCGTTGCGGTGGCGGATGGAGGCGCGGGAGATGTCCTCCCCATTCATCAGGATGCGCCCGCCGTCGATGGGCGCGAGGCCGGAGACGGCGTAGACCAGCTCGCTCTGTCCGTTGCCGTCGATGCCCGCGATGGTCACAATCTCGCCCCGGCGGACGGAGAAGCTCACGTCGTCCAGGAGCGGCTTATGGCGGTGCCGGGCGCGCATGGTCACGTGCTCCAGCGTCAGCACCGGCTCGCCCGGCGTGGCCCGGGTCTTTTCAATGGAGAAGTTGACCTTCCGGCCCACCATCATCTCGGAAAGGTCCTCCTTGCTGACGTCCGCCACGCTCACCGTGCCGATGAGCCGGCCCTTGCGCAGCACCGTGCAGCGGTCGGCCAGCTCCTTGATCTCGGCCAGCTTGTGGGAGATGAAGAGGATGGACTTGCCCTCCGCCGCCAGCCCCCGCATGATGCGCATCAGATCCTCGATCTCCTGGGGCGTCAAAACCGCGGTGGGCTCGTCGAAGATCAGCACCTCGTTGTCGCGGTAGAGCATCTTGAGGATCTCCACCCGCTGCTGCATGCCCACGGTGGTGTCCTCGATCCGGGCGTCCGGGTCGATGGCAAAGCCGTAGCGCTCGGACAGCGCCATTACGCGCGCCCGGGCCTCGTCCATGCGCAGCACGCCCCGGCGGACGGATTCGACGCCCAGCACGATGTTTTCCAGCACCGTCATGTTGTGCACGAGCTTGAAGTGCTGGTGCACCATGCCGATGCCGGCGTCGTTGGCGTCGTTGGGGTTCATGATCCGGATGGGCCGGCCGTTTTTCAAAATCTCGCCGGCGTCCGGCTGGTAAAGGCCGAACAGCACGCTCATCAGCGTGGACTTGCCCGCGCCGTTCTCGCCCAGGAGCGCGTGAATCTCGCCCCGGGCCAGCCGGAGCGTGATGTCGTCGTTGGCGCGGATGCCGGGAAAGTCCTTGGTGATGCCGATCATCTCGATGACACAGTCCAAGCGGGTCACTCCCCCGCGCGGCGCGGGCGCCGCGGCAGATATTTAAGCGGCAGGGGCGGAACGGGTCCGCCCCTGCCAGACGATGCGATGAATTACCCGATCAGGTTGACCTTGACGATTTCGGGGTTGAGGTCCGCGGCGCTTTCCACCACGTCCTTCTGGGGCACGATTTCGCCGCTGGCCAGCTTGGCGTAGATGGCGTCATAGTCGGCCTGGGTGAACTTCTCAAACTTGGAGGTGGCCATGGGCAGCTCGACGCCGCCCTTGTCCGCGCCCAGCACCCAGGCTTCGCCGCCGGGGAAGGAGCCCTCGTAGAAGGCGGTCAGCGCCTGCTCCACGGCGGCGCTCAGGCCCTTCATGGCCGAGGTAATGACCGTCGGGGATTCGCCGCTCTGGTCAACGTCCACGCCGATGACCTTGCCGCCGGCCGCTTCCGCCGCCGCCATGACGGAGTTGCCCACCGCGCCGCCGCAGGCGAAGACCACCTGGACGCCGTCGTTGTACCAGGACGAGGCCATGGCCTACGCTTCCGGCGTGGCCGCAAAGCCGCCGGTGTAGTTGTAGTTGACGGTGACATCGGAAAGGCCCAGCTCCTTGGCCGCGTAATCCGCGCCCTGCACGAAGCCGTAGCCGAAGCGCACCACCGCGGGCACCGCCATGCCGCCCATAAAGCCCAGCTTGGTGTAGCCGTCCTTCACCGCCGCGTAACCGGCCAGAAAGCCCGACTGCTCCTCGGCGAACACGATGCCCACCGCGTTCTTTTCGGTGCGGTAATCGGAATAGTCGGCGTTGTGGGGGTTGCCGTCGATCAGCACGAAGCTCACGTCCGGATACTTGTCCTGGGCGATGTAGATGGGCTCCTCAAACAGGTAGCCCGGCGTCACGATGATCTTGGCACCGTCGGCCACGGCCTGGTCGATGCGCTCCACGTAGATTTCCGTGGATTGCGCGGAGGGCTGGTAGTAGTTGTAGGTCTTGCCGTTGGCATCCGCGAAGGCCTTGATGGCCTCCCAGGTGCCCTGGTTGAAGCTCTTGTCGTCGATGGTGCCGAGGTCGGTGATCATGCCGATCTCGTAGGAATCGGCCAGCGCTGCGGCGCACAGGCCCAGGCTGAGAACCAGCGCCAAAATCAAGGAAACGGTTTTCTTCATAGCGGCTGCCCTCCCGAAAAACTATGTCGTCCGCGGCGCGGACGGGAACGTATACATTATACCAGACGGGGCGCGAATAGGGAAGCGCCGCGCGCAAATTCTTCGGGTTTGACAGGCATTGCCAGAGGGTATATGATGATGTTGTGAATCTATGAAAAGGGGCGTTGAATGGCCGATGAAAAAATTGCTTACGATGCTTGTCGCGCTGGCGATGCTGGTTGTTCCAATGGGCGCGGCCGTGGCGCAGGACGCCGGCCAGGCCGTGCGCGTGGCCTCGCTGAAGGGGCCGACCTCCATGGGCCTGGTCAAATTGATGCAGGACGACAAGGCGGCGGGCGCGTATTCGTTCACCGTCGCAGGCAGCGCGGACGAAATCGTGCCGCTTTTTGCCAAGGGCGAAGTGGACATCGCGCTGATTCCGTGCAACCTGGCCAGCGTGCTTTGGAATAAGCTGGAGGGCGGCGTGGCCGTCGCGGCGGTCAACACGCTGGGCGTTCTCTACGTGGTGGAGGCGGGGGATACCGTCCATTCGATCGAAGATCTCAAGGGCAAGACCCTCTATTCCACCGGCAAGGGCACCACGCCCGAGTACGCGCTGGCCCATGTGCTGAAACTGAACGGCATGGACCCGGCGAAGGATCTGACCATCGAGTACAAGTCCGAGGCCACCGAGGTGGCGGCGGCGCTGTCGGCGGGCACGGTTTCGCTGGCAATGCTGCCCCAGCCCTATGTGACCGCCGTCATGGCCCAGAACAGCGCGCTGCGCGTGGCGCTGAGCCTGACCGACGAGTGGGCCAAGGCCGACCCCGAAAGCCAGATGGTCACCGGCGTGGTGGCGGTGCGCAGGGCCTTCGCGGAGGAGAACCCCGAAGCCCTTGAGGCCTTCATGACCCAGTACGGGGCCTCCACCGCCTACGTCAACGCCAACCCCGAGGAGGCGGGCGTCTGGATCGAGGAACTGGGCATTGCCAAGGCTGCGGTGGCGGTCAAGGCCATCCCCGCCTGCAACATCGTGTGCATCACCGGGGCGGACATGAAATCGGCCGTTTCCGGCTACCTGGCGGCGCTTTACGAGGCCGACCCGGCCTCCGTGGGCGGCGCGCTTCCGGACGACGGCTTCTACCTTACGGACGAAAAGGGCTGAGCCGTGAAGGGGAGGCTGACCGGCCTTCTGTCGGCGGCGTTTTGGCTGGCCGTGTGGCAGATTGCCAGCGCGGCCATCGGGCAGGAGATCCTTCTGGTATCTCCTGTCTCGACGTTTCAGACGCTCTTTCGCCTGATGGGTACGGCGGCGTTTTACCAGTCCGTGGGCAACACCTTCGGGCGGATCGCGCTGGGCTTTTTTCTGGCGCTGGGCGCGGGCGTTGTGCTGGGCACGCTGGCCCACTTTATCCGGGGCGCGCGCCTCCTTTTGTCGCCGCCGCTCACCGCGGTCAAGGCCACGCCCATCGCGTCGTTTGTGATCCTGGCGCTGGTGTGGATCAGCGCGAAAAACCTTTCGGTCTTCATCGCCTTTCTGATGGCGCTGCCGCTGATCTACGAGAGCCAGCTGGCCGGGCTGGACGGCGCGGACGGGAAGCTGCTGGAGATGGCGGAGGTGTTTGGCATACCGCCCATTTGCCGCGCCCGCGCCATCTACGCGCCGGCGGCCGCGCCGTATCTTTTGTCGGCGCTGCGCAGCGCCATGGGCATTTGCTGGAAGGCGGGCGTGGCGGCCGAGGTGATTGGGCAGCCCGCTTCCTCCATCGGTGACGCGCTGTACCGCGCCAAGCTGTTTCTGGCCACGGACGAACTGTTTGCGTGGACGGCGGCGGTGGTGATCCTGAGCCTCGCGTTTGAAAAAATCGCCGTCCGCTCCATCGGCGCGCTGGAGAAACGGCTGACGGGGGCGGTGGGATGATCGCGCTGGACGGCATCACAAAATCCTACGGCGAAAAGCGGGTGCTCTCGGGCGTGACGCTTGTTGTGCCCGCGGGCGAGGTCACCGCGCTGACGGGCAGAAGCGGCAGCGGAAAGACCACGCTGGCGCGCATCCTGCTGGGCCTCGAACGGCCGGACGGCGGGCGCGTTGAGTGCCCGCGGAGCATCCGGCGGGCGGCGGTGTTCCAGGAGGACCGGCTGATCGAGCACATGAGCGCGCTGGACAACCTGCGCCTGGTGGGGGTGCCGGAGAGCGAGGCCCGCGCGCACCTTGAGGCGCTGGGTCTGGCGGCGGACGGGGACACCCGCGCCCTTCGGCTCAGCGGCGGCATGCGCCGCCGCGTGGCGCTGGCCCGGGCGCTGGCGGCAAAGGCGGATCTGATCGTGCTGGACGAACCGTTCACCGGGCTGGACGGCGAAGCCAGGCGCCAGGCCGCCGCCCATTTTTTGAAAACGCGGGGACGGGCGGCGGTGCTGGTCATCTCCCACGACGCGGAGGATCTGGCGCTTCTGGGCGCGGCGCGGTACTTTTCGCTGGACGGCGCGCCCCCTGCAACCTGAGGCGCGCGCCGCGCGTCAAAGAAGCAGCATTGGGCAAGGACGTGAACGAGCATGCGTTTTGATCTCAAACGGTGGGTGGCGATCGCGCTGGCGACGGCGCTGATGGCGGCGTTTCCGCTGCTGGCCAGCGCCAAGGGGATGGACGATTCGCTGTTTGACAGCGCCAAGGAGGCGCTGACGCTGATGAGCTATGGCGAATACGCAAAGGCGCTGAAAAAGCTGGACTTTGCCGATCCGCCCAGCGAGGCGGACTTTGAGGACTTCGTGTGCTTCGAGCTGGACGATGTGCTGACCCAGTCGGTGCAGACCGACGTGGCGGTCAGCTTCCGCCGGGGCAAGAAGCTCTATCTGGCCATCCCGGTGGAGGAGCCCTCCAGCCGCGACGTGGAGACGCTGGTGCTCTCTTCCGCCAACGGCACGCGGTTTGACGGCTACCGCGCCGCCTCCTGGGGCGACGTAATGAAGCAGGTAAACGCCGACGACGGCGCGGTGTGGAACGAGCCCTACGACCCGGGCACGCTGGTGGTCGTGCCGGACGAATAGGCCCGGCGCCCCCGATATGGCAGAAGGCCCCGGAAACGCAACGTTTCCGGGGCCTCTTATCGCGCTGATAGTCTGCGCTCCGGCTCCGTGCCGGGCAGAAAAATCTCTGCGCCCTATCATCGGTTCTTAGACTTCGTGGACTACTAGTCCGGCCGGTACTCGTTGAGCATTTTGTGCCACCGGAAAAACAGGGCCTGGCTGTCCGCGTAGGAGATGGAGCGCATGTCCCACACGATGTTGGCGTTGCCCGGCCGGCGCTTGGTGTCCAGCAGCGGGTTCTTCGCGCCGGGGGCCACATCCAGCAGAAAGTTGTAGCCGGAAACGAAGGTCAGCTCAAAGCCCTGGTCCTCCAGGTCCACCGAGAGCGTGTAGCCCTGGCCGCCCTTTTTGCCAAAGCCCAGGATGCCCGCCGCGCCCTCGGAGGCGATCTTCTCGTCCCGGAGCCGCGCGCGGCAGTGGTCGTAGCGCTGGACGGAAAAATCCTCCTCGTCGCCGGGACCGGGGCCGCAGAACAGGTAGACCCCCTTCGGGCTCAGGCCGACGCCCTTAAACCCGCCGCCGAATTGTACGAAGAGCGCGTTGTCCAGCTTCAGGTCGCGGTGCGCCTCGGCAAAGGCGAGGCGCTTGTCCTCAAGCTGCTGAAGGCTGAGCTTGCGCGCCTTCTCGTTTTCGTTTCCGCCCAAGAATGCCATACCATTCCACCCTTTCCGTTCCTCGCGGCGGCGCGTGGGCCGCCTCCGGTTATCCCCTGCGCCCGGCCGTCTCCAGCGTCCTGAGCGCGGTTTCGCGAAATGCCCTGAGCGCCGTGGGGAAGGGCAGCGCGCGGAGCGCCGCCGCATCCACAAATTCGCCCTCGCCGGCGCCGCCCGCCTCGCAGGCCCAGCCCTCCATTTGCCAGACGAGGTGGGTAAACACGTGTCTGGCGGTGCCCGCCGCGCTCAGGCGCTCCGGCTCGACGCCGATCTCCCGGAGGGCGGCGCGCACCTCCGCCTCGGTGCGCGCGCCCGGAAACCCGGGGAATTCGTACAGCCCGGGCAGGAGCCCGTCCTCCGGACGGCGGCGCACCAGCACCGCGTTCCCGCAAAATACCAGCGCCACGGCCCGCTGCTGGACGCGCTTGTCCGCCCGGGGCGGCAGCACCGGGAGGCTCCGGGCATCCCCGGCGCCAAAGGCGTCGCAGAAGGCGCGCACGGGGCAGCCGGCGCAATCGGGCTTCGGCGCGCAGACGAGCGCGCCCAGCCCCATCAGCGCCTGATTGAAGTCACCGGGCCGCTCTAGGCTCATCGCGCCCAGCGACGCCTCGCGCAGCGCGCGCCGTCCTTCCGGCGAGGCCGCCGGAACGCGCACGCCGAAGACGCGGCTGAGCACCCGGATCTGATTGCCGTCGATGGCGGGTTCCGTCAGGCCAAAGGCGATGGACGCGATGGCGCCTGCCGTGTATTCGCCCACGCCGGGCAGTTCCAGAAGGCCGCGCCTGTCCCGCGGGAAGCCGCCCGCCTCCGCCACCCGCCTGGCTGCCTTCATCAGGTTGCGCGCCCGGGAATAGTAACCCAGGCCCTCCCACAGCTTGAGCACCTCCACCGGGTCCGCCCCGGCCAGCGCCTCCACCGTGGGAAAGCGGGCCAAGAACGCGCGGTAGTAGGGGATCACCGTTTCGGCGCGGGTCTGCTGCAGCATGATCTCGGAAAGCCAGATCCGGTACGGGTCCTTCTCGCCCCGCCAGGGAAGATCCCGGGCGTTTTGGTCGTGCCACCGCATCAGCGCGCGCGTAAACTCGGTCAAATGTCTTCCTCCCGGGCCGTTTTGTCCAGCGCCTGAACCGGGCAGATGAAGTCGTCCGTCCGGCAAAAATCGCCCTCGGGCACCCGGATCACGCGGCCCGGCATCAGCCACGCGGGGCTGAAAAGCCGGTTGGCGCGCATGAGCATGCAGCCCGGAACGCCCAGCCTGGCGGACAGCGCGTCCAGCCCCTCGCCGTCTTGCACGATGTCCTCCCGCAATTGACACACCTCCCCGGGGGAAGGTATGCGCGTCAGTTTTGGGCGATGCGCGCCGAGTCGCCGATCAGGTTTTTCAGCTCGTTCCACACCTGCTTGACGCGGTTGAACACGTCGTCGCCCATGGCGTCGGGCCTGTTTTCGATGATGTCGCCGCAGGGAACCACCCGGTAGTCGTAGCCCGAGCCCTTTTTTACGCGCCATACGTACACCGGCACGTAGCGCGGGTTCGCGGCCGTGACCACGCCGGAGCCGTCGTCCACCAGCGTGAATTCAAAGATGATGCCGCTGTCGCTGTAGCGGGCGCGCTGGTCGCTCAGGAAATTGCCCATGGAAAAGACCACCAGCGCGCTGCGCTCGTTCCCGTCGGCGTCCTTCGCGGTCACGGTGCCGATGGTCTGCACCACGTGGGGATGGCCGCCGATGATCATGTCCGCGCCGGCGGCGACCAGCTTCTTCGCCAGATCCTTCTGCGACCCGGTCACGCCGCGCTCGTACTCGTCGCCCCAGTGCATGTACACCACCACGAATTCCGCGCCCGCGGCCCGAAGCGCCGCGATGTCCTTTTTGGGGCTGGAATTGCGCGTGGTGCGCAGGCCGTAAATGGTGGCCTCGGGGTCGGAGCTGTTTTCCAGGTTGTTGGTGGACACGGTGTAGTTTGTGACGCCCATCCGGATGCCGTTGACGGACACCACCTTGGGCGTGTCGTATTCCTCCTGGGTGCGGTAGGCGCCCACGTGGTCAATGCCTACCTTTTCCACGTTGTCGATCTGGCGCTTGAGCCCGTCAAAAAAGGTGTCCAGCGCATGGTTGTTGGCCAGCGTCAGCATGTCCACGCCGCTGTCCTTCAGCGCGTACAGAAGGTGCGGCGGCGTGTTGAACTGGGGGTAGAACCTGTAGCCGCGGCTGCCCTTGCCGCCCATGGGGCCGTCCACGTTGCCCACGGTGTAATCCGCCTTGGACAGCGAATCCCGGATCTGCGCGAAGTAGGGCGAAAAGTCAAACGTCTTTTCGGCGTCGTCGTAGGCGGTGTCGTACAGCGGCTCGTGGATGATGATGTCGCCGAAGGAGCGGATCACCGCCTCGCGCTTGGCGCCGGTGGGCGCGGCGGCATCGCCCACGTCCGCCTCCACGTCCACGCGCTCGTCGGGCGCGTTGGCGGAGGCGTCGCCGCCCGCCTCGCCCGGGTCCTCCTCCGGCGCGGCGGTGGGTTCCGCCGACGCGGAGGCTTCCGGAGCCGCCTGGGTCGTCTGCGGGATTCCGGCCGCGGCGGGGACGCTGCGGTCGGCCATGTTCCGGCGGATCAGCACGACGCAAACCACGGCAATCAGAACGAGCGCCGCCAAAAAAGACGCCAGCCGGATCTTGCGGGGCAGCGCCCGATAGCCGCGCCGCCTGTTTGAACGCATTGGATCAACTCCATAACCGAGGATTACCCGCATTATATCACAAACGCCCGGATTTGCATATACCGCACAAAGGCCGCTCCGGCGCTCCTGCCGCAAAAAAAGCGTCCTATATAAACCGTTCCGATTATTATGAAACAATATCCAGGGCTTTTGCGTCCAACCGATATTGACTGGAGGTGTGATTTGTTGTACACTTTTCAAGACGAAGCGCGTTTCTGCGCTCGGTTGAAATTTTTGATCCGTTCGATGCGCACGTCTTCTGACAAGGGGCACGCGAGAAAAGGTGGTTGAACAATGGCAACAAAGCAATTCGGCAAGTTGAAGTTGCACTGGTCGAAGCGCGGCATCGCATTCAAATGGGGCGATGGGGAGATTCACCGCCTTTCCTTCGAGCGCCCGAAAGCCGGAGAAGACGGCCAGCCCGCGGACGGCTACGGCGCGGACGACCGGGCGTACGGCGACTACGGGCGCGGGTACGACCAGGACCGGTATTACGCGCCCGAGGAGGGCGCCTATCCCCGGCAGGACGGCTATGACGGCGGATACTACCCGGACGAGGACACCCCGGCCGGGCGTTACGATGTGCTGTACAAGAGCGACTGGCTGACATGGCTGATGCTGGTGGTCCTGCCGCCGCTGGGCATCTGGCTTCTGTGGCGGCGCGAGCGGCTCGAGCCCCGGATGCGCATGATCGTCTCCGGCGTGTCGGCGGTCTGGTTCATCGTGCTGCTGGTGTGGCTCTTCTCCGCCATGTTCGGCCGCGGCGCGGACCAGACGGTCGGCGTGGGCAACGTTCAGGCGCCGGAGACCATCCTCGTCGGCGCGACGGCCACCCCTTCCCCCACCGACATCGTCACCGGCGACCTTACCCCGGACGCCGCCTCCGACGAAACCCCCGCGCCCGCGGACGCCCAGGCGACGCCCAGGCCGGACGGCGGCACCGTCAACAACGGCACGGACGTCATCAACGCCCCTTCCACCGGCGACGACAGTACGCCCGGCGCCACCGACGATCCGGACACCACCTACGTCTGGTCCGCCAACGCCGACAGCTACTACCACAAGACCGATACCTGCACCAACATCACCGGCCAGCCCACGAAGGTTTCGGTGGACATCGCCATCGGCCGCGGCCAGGTGACCTGCCCGGTGTGCTACGGCGAGCAGGCCAGCGGCACCACCTACTATGGCAACAAGGGCGGCAAGTACTACCACGTGAAGTCCGACTGCTCAGGCATGAAAAACGCCCAGGTGGTCACCAAGACCCAGGCGCAGAAGGCGGGCCTCAAGCCCTGCCCGGTGTGCATCGGCTCCTACTTCGCCACCAAGGGCGGCAAGTACTACCACACCAAGTCCAACTGCTCGGGCATGAAAAACGCGCAGCGGGTTACCAAGGACAAGGCGGAGGCGGCGGGCCTTAAGCCCTGCCCGGTGTGCGTCAAAAAGACGAGCTCCAGCAAGTCCAGCACCAGCACCAAGACCACGTCGTATTACAGCACGACGGGTGGCAAGTACTACCACGTGAACCCCACCTGTTCGGGCATGAAAAACGCGCGGAAGGTGACGTTGGCCACCGCCAAGAAGCGCGGCCAGAAGCCCTGCCCGGTGTGCATCGGCTCGAAGTCGACTTCCTCCACCGTCTACTACGCCACCACGGCGGGCAAGTACTACCACACCAAGGCCAACTGCTCGGGCATGAAAAATGCCCGAAAGATCACGCTGGCCACGGCCAAGGCCAAGGGCAAAAAGCCCTGCCCCGTGTGCGTCAAGACGGAGAAGACCACCTACGTCTACGCCACCACGGCGGGCAAGTATTACCACTCCAAGTCCAACTGCTCGGGCATGAAAAACGCCCAGAAGGTGACGCTGGCGGCCGCCAAGAAGGCGGGCAAGACCGCCTGCCCGGTGTGCATGAAGTCCAGCAGCACCACCTACTACTACTCCACTGTGGGTGGCAAGTACTACCACGCGAAGTCCAACTGCTCGGGCATGAAAAACGCCACCAAGGTGACGCTGGCCACCGCCAAGAAGCGCGGCCAGACGCCCTGCCCGGTATGCCTCACCAAGCAGGCCAAGAGCGCGGCGGAGGCCAAGACATACGTCTACGCCACCACCGGCGGCAAGTACTACCACTCCAAGTCCAACTGCTCGGGCATGAAAAACGCGCGGAAGGTGACGCTGGCTTCGGCCAAGAGGGCGGGCAAGACCGCCTGCCCGGTGTGCATGAAGTCCAAGTCCTCGACCTCCGGCACCTACGTGTATTCGACGCTCAGCGGCAAGTACTACCATAAGAAGGGCTGTTCCACCTCCGACGCGGACGGCTCCAAGAAGGTGGCGCTGGCCACCGCCAAGAAGTACGGCAAGACGCCCTGCCCGGTGTGCTTCAAGAGCGAAACCGTCTACGTGTACGTGACGCCCGCGGGCCTCAAGTACCACAGCAAGGTGGATTGCAGCGGCATCCACAACACGATGAAGATCACCCTCAAGACCGCGCTGGCCCGCAAGTACGTGCGCTGCACCGTGTGCGACGCGCCGAAACCCTGAGCGGGCACCGGCAGGAGCCGGCGGGCAAAATGGGGCCGCCGAACGGGGAAACCCGGTTCGGCGGCCCCTTTTATCGGCGCGGGCTCAGCCGCGGATCTCCATCCAGATCTGGTCGTACTTCGCCATGTCCCCGGAGATGTCGTGGAAGAACTCGCAGCGGTCGATGACGTCCTGCGGCGGGTTGAGGGTGGCGTTGTTCTTTTCCTCGTCGGTCATTTCGTCCACCACAGCCTGGATGGGCGTGGAATAGTAGATGTACTCCATGTTCATGCGGGCGATGTCCGGGCGGCACATGAAGTTGATGAACTGCTCGGCCAGCGCCTTGTTCTTCGAACCCTTGGGGATGCACATGCCGTCCACCCAGACGTTCGATCCCTCCTTGGGCACCACGTAGGCGAGATCCTCGGACTGGTCCATCGCGTACAGCGCGTCGCCGGACCAGACCACCGCCATGGGCGCCTCGCCGGCCACCATCTTGTCCTTCACCTCGTCCACCAGGTAGCCCTTCACGATGCCGTCGGCCTTCTGCTGGATCAAAAGCGCCTTGGCCGCCTCCAGCGCCGCCTCGTCCCGGGTATTCATGGAGTAGCCCAGGTATTTCAGCGTAATGCCCAGGGAATCGCGGATGGAGTCCAGCATGAACACCGCCTTCTGGTTGGCGGGGTCAAAGATGGGCATCCACGAGTCGATCTCGCCCGGCATCATGGTGGTGTTGTACAGAAGGCCCACCGTGCCCCACATGTAGGGGACGGAATAGGCGCCCTCCGGGTCGTAGTCCGGCGTCCGGAGCCATTGGGAAACGCCCGCGGCGTTGGGGATGGCGGACATGTCCAGCTTTTCCAGCATGTCTTCCTTGATCATGCGCTCGATGATGTAGTCCGACGGAAAGATCACGTCGTAATCGCCCGCGCCGCTGGAGAGCCTGGCGTACATCTCCTCGTTGGTGGTGAAGTTGGCGTACTTGACGGAGATCCCGGTCTCCTGTTCAAACATCGAAATGACCGATTCATCGATGTAGTCGTACCAGTTGTACACCGTGATCGTTCCCTCCGCCAGCGCGCCCGCGCCGAAAGACAGGGCCACAAGTACGAGAACCGCGGCAACGAGTTTTTTCATCTCCCATACCTCCGTAAAGTGGAATCAGGATACGTTTTCAAGCGCGGAGCGCTTGTTGACGATCAGAAGCAGCACCAGCACCACCAGGAACATCAGCGTGGACAGCGCGTAGATCGTGGGCTCGATGCCCTTGCGCGCGGCGGAGTAGATGATGATGGACAGGTTCCTGTCGGTGTTGGACGTAAAGTAGCTGATTACGAAGTCGTCCAGCGACATGGTGAAGGCGAGCAGCGCGCCGGTCACCACGCCGGGCATGATCTGCGGCAGGATTACCTTCAGCACCGCCCGCATCGGCGTGCAGCCCAGGTCCAGCGCCGCCTCGTAGAGGTTCACGTTCATCTGGCGCAGCTTGGGCATCACTGAAAACAGCACATAGGGCGTGTCAAAGGCGATGTGGGCCAGCAGCATCGTGCCGTAGCCCAGCGGAATCTTCATGAACACGAACATCAGCATCAGCGACACGCCCGTCACGATGTCCGGCGTGGTCATGGGCAGGTAGGAGATGTTCATGATCAGGCTGGCGCTCCGGGCGCGCATCGCGTGGATGCCGATGGCGGCCAGCGTGCCCAGCACCGTAGCCACCGCCGTGGCGATCAGCGCGATCAGGATGGTCATGTACAGTACCTGCATGATGTCCGCCCGGGTGAAGAGCCGCTCGTACCACGTGAGCGAAAAGCCGCCCCACTTGGCGCGGGATTTCGAGGCGTTGAACGACAGGATGATCATCACCGCGATGGGGGAGTACAGAAAGGTGAGCAGAAGGCCCAGGTACGTACCCCGCAGGAACTTTCTCACCAGGCGCCACTCCCTTCCTTTTTGGGATCAATCCGGTTCAGAAGCCCGATGGACGCGATGATCAGGATCATCATCACCAGCGAGAGCGCCGAACCGAAGTTCCAGTCGTTGGCTTCGAGGAACTGGCGCTCGATGATGTCGCCAAAGAGCCAGAAGTTGCCGCTGCCCAGAAGGCGCGAGATGGCGAAGGTCGTCACCGCGGGCATGAAAACCATCGTAATCCCGGACACCACGCCCGGCATGGAAAGGGGCAGCACCACCCGGCGGAATACGTTGACCGGGTTCGCGCCCAGATCCTCCGCCGCCTCGATGATGCGCTCGTCCATCTTCTTGAGGGCCGTGTAGATCGGCAGGATCATGAACGGCACAAAGTTGTAGACCATGCCGGTCAATACCGCGCCCTCGGTGCCGATCATCGAAAGGGGCTGAAGCCCCAGCCGCTTGAGAATCTGGTTGATGATGCCGCTGTCCTCCATGAGGGACATCATCGCGTAGGTGCGCAAGAGGAAGTTCATCCACATCGGCAGCAGGATCAGCACGAACAGCGCCTGGTTTTTGGCGAAATCCTTGCTGGCCAGGAAGTAGGCGGCGGGGTATCCCAGGATCAGGCAGATGGCGGTGCAGTAGACCGCCAGGTACAGGCTCCGCCACAAAACGTTCAGGTAGGTGGGGGCCATGAACTTTTGCAGGTTGGCCAGCGTAAAGCCGGCATCGCCCCGGAAGGCAAAGTACACCACAAACAGCAGCGGCGCCACCGTGAACAGCGCCATCCACACCACGTAGGGCCCCGCGAAGGCGCTGCGCTTCATGCGGACGCCTCCTTCTGCCGCCGCATGATGTGCATGTTGAACGGCACGATCGAAAGGCCCACGGTGGAGCCCGCCGGCTGCATGGTGGTGGAGTGCACCTTCCAGTCAAACCCGCCGGCGGCAATCATCATTTCGTAATGGACGCCCTTGAACAATACGCTCCTGACCTCGCCGGTCAGCATGCCCACGTCCTCGCCCACCACCATGATGTCTTCCGGGCGCACCACCACGTCCACCGGCTGGTTGATGCCAAAGCCCGAGTCCACGCAGGGGAATTTTTCGCCGCACATCTCCACCAGCTCGTCCTCCAGCATCACCCCGGGCAGGATGTTGCTCTCGCCGATGAAGTCCGCCACGAAGGCGTTCTTGGGCTCGTCGTAGATGCGCTTGGGGTCGCCCACCTGCTGGATGCGGCCCTCGTTCATCACCACCACGGTGTCGGACATGGTGAGGGCCTCCTCCTGGTCGTGGGTGACGAAGATGAAGGTGATGCCCAGTTCCTGCTGCATGCTCTTGAGCTCCAGCTGCATCTCCTTTCGCAGCTTCAGGTCCAGCGCGCCCAGGGGTTCGTCCAGCAGCAGCACCTCCGGCTCATTGACCAGCGCCCGGGCGATGGCGATGCGCTGCTGCTGCCCGCCGGAGAGGGAGTCCACCGCGCGCTTTTCGTAGCCGGTCATCTTGACCAGCCTCAGCATGCGGGTGACGCGCTTGTCGATCTCGCTCCGGCCCATCTTTTTGAGCTTGAGGCCGAAGGCGATGTTGTCAAAGACATTCAGATGCGGGAACAGCGCGTACTTCTGGAACACCGTATTGACGCGCCGCTTGAAGGGCGGAACGGACGCGATGTCCCGGCCTTCGAAGAGGAGCGTGCCCTCGGTGGGATATTCAAAACCCGCGATGATGCGCAGCATCGTGGTCTTGCCGCAGCCCGAGGGGCCCAGAAGCGTCACGAATTCCCGCTTGCGGATGTAGAGGTTGATGTCCGTCAGCGCCGCGGCGCCGTCAAAGACCTTTGAAATGCCGATCAGCTCGATCAGCCGCGTCTCCTCAATCATGGCCCATGCCCCTTTGCTTTCGAATCAGAAACTGGGCGGCGTCGCCACCCACAGAACGCGGGCCGCCGTCTTCCCCGGGTTCATCAGCTTGTGCACCGCGGTGGGCTCGTAGCAAAAGCTCTCGTCCTTGCGGGCGCGGATGATCCGGTCGCCCAGCACGATCTGGATGCCGCCGGAGAGCACGTAGCCAAACTCCTCGCCCTCGTGGGGGTCGTCCTCCTCGGTTTCGCCGCCCGGACCAATCTCCACCAGAATCGGCTCCATACGGTTTTTCTGGGCGCTGGGCACCAGCCAGCGGATGGAACCCTTCAGCCCCTCGTCGTCAAACTTCACAAAGGTGTCCGCTTCGGAAAACACCAGCTTTTTGTCGGATTTCTCGCTGAAAAACTGCGCAAGATCCGTGCCGAGGCACTCCAGCACGTCCACCAGCGTGGCCACCGAGGGGCTGGTCAGATCCCGCTCCAGTAGCGAAATGAAGCCTTTTGACAGCTCGCACCGGTCGGCCACCTCCTCCTGGGTGAGGCCGCGCGTAAGCCGGAGCCGCTTGATCTTCTCGCCGATTTTCATGGGGTGCCCTCCCAGCCGAGTTTAAAATCATAAACAAACAAACGGTTTATATTAAACCAAACGCGGCGGGTTTTGTCAATTGTTTTGGGCGCGCAAAAGCGTTAAATATTATGTGACTCAGAGTTTAGCAATTTGAGGGCGGGCGGACTTTGGCCGGCGCATTTCCCGGCCGCCGCTTGACGCGGGCGGGGGCCGCGTGATAGAGTGTCTCCGTACATTCGGGGAACGCTCTGAATAAAGGAGTCCGACCATGAAGCCGCTCGTCAGCATCATCATTCCCAGCTATAACCGCCCGGCGGCGTTTGTCCGGCGCGCCGTGGAGTCCGCGCGGAACCAAACCTACGAAAACATCGAAATCGTCGTGGTGGACGATAACCCCCCGGGTTCCCCCGCCCGGGCGGCGCTCGCCGGGGTGCTGGCGGAATACGCGGGCGACCCGAGGGTGCGCTCGGTGGTGAACCCCGTCAACCTGGGCGGTTCCGGGGCGCGAAACGAGGGGGTGAAGGCCGCCCGGGG
This sequence comes from Eubacteriales bacterium, assembly GCA_029974035.1. Next base: position 45,455 of record JARKQG010000133.1, read on the forward strand.
CGAATACCTGGCGTTTCTCGACGACGACGACGAGTTCCGGCCGGAAAAGACGGAAAAGCAGATGGCGCTGATGCTGGAAAAGGACCTGGACATGAGCTTTTCCGACTTCAAGCTGGTGGACGACACCGGCCGCGTGATGGACTACCGCGAGTTTCGCGATATTCCCGCTTTCGATCGGGATTCGCTCCTCAAATACCACCTGCTGCGCCACATGGCCGGCACCACCACCTTTATGTATCGGGCGGAGGCGCTGCAGAGGATCGGCGGCTTTCAAAAGGCCGTCACCGCCCAGGAGTTTTATCTGATGCAGCGCACCATCGAGCAGGGGCTGAAGATCGGGTATCTTCCGGGGGACTACATCATCGGCCATTACCACGACGAGGGGCGCATCTCCTCCGGGCCGGGGAAGATCCGGGGCGAGAACGCGCTCTACGCCTTCAAAAAGCGCTACTTTGACCGGCTGACGCCCCGGGAGCGCCGCTTTGTGCGCTTTCGCCACTGGGCGGTGCTGACCGTCGTGAACCTCCGCGACCGGCGCATCTTCCCGATGCTGGGCGCGGCGGCCATGATGTGCCTGACCTCTCCCGGCGACGTGCTGAGCGAGGGGCTGCGCTTTCTCAAGGGGCGCCGGCGCCACAGGGCGTGACCGCGCCGCCCTCCCTGGGAAGGGAGGGCGGCTTTTTTTGCGCCTTTTTCAACCCGCCAAAAACCCGGCGCCCCGCCCCACTGTCTAACAGGTGACCGGTCAGAAGGAATACGGAGGAAGGCATGACAAGCGACGAATTTGCGCGGCGCGTGACCGCCATGACGCAGACGCTCTACCGGGTGAGCTCGACGATGCTGGCATCGGCTGCCGATCGGGAGGACTCCGTGGCGGAAGCCATTCGCCGCGCCTGGGAAAAGCGCGGGAGCCTTCGGGACGAGCGGTATATGCAGACCTGGGTGATCCGAATCCTGATCAACGTCTGCCGGAATCAGGGCCGGAAGCGGGGCCGCGAGGTGCTGTGCGAATATTTGCCGGAGCGCGCCGCGCCCCCGGCGGGCGATCCGGAACTGCGCCGGGCGGTGTTGGGCCTGCCGGAGGAATTGCGTCTGCCGATTGTGCTGCACTACACAGAAGGATACGGGATATCAGAAATCGCCGGGATGCTGCGCCTCAGCGCGGGCACGGTCAAGACGCGCATGCGAAGGGCACGGGGCTTGCTCCGGGCGGCACTCTCCGAGGAGGTGGAGCCGTGAAGACGCGAAGGGACTTTGAATCCATGTTCGGGCCCACCGACGCGGGCTTCGAGCAAAGCGTCCTGAGGACGCTGAACGAAATCGGACGGGAGGGAAAGCATGTGCGCGCAAAAATGCGTGTCGGCCTTGTGGCCGCGATCATTTTGAGCTTTATATTGGCGGCCGCGGCGCTGGCGGCGGCGGTTAAGTGGGGCGTGATGGATTTTGTGACCCGGCGAACCGCGGAGGATACCCAGGTGCTGCCGGAGGCGACGGCGCTTTTGCAGGACGCCGACGGCGTGTCGCAGACCGGCGGAAACCTGACGGACGCGGTTTTCTCCGTGCGTCAGGCGGTGTACGACGGGGATCAGGCCTACGTGGTGGTGGAGGTGAAGGCAAAGGAAGCGGACGCGATGCTGACCGGTTCGTGGAGCGATCCCTCCGGCCGCCTGTCCAGCCTGATGCAGAGCCGCGATGATTCGGACGTCACCATTGAGGAATACGGAAACAAACACGCAAAAACGCGCTTTCTGGCCGTCGAGGCTGGCGTGCCGGTGGGAGGAAACTGGTTTGACGACAGCGGCGACGCGGTGCTCGAGGAGGACGGAACGATGGTCCTGATGCTCCAGGGCGCGTGCAAGGAGGCCCTTCCGGAACTGACCATCGACCTCTCCTGCTATGTCACCCCCTTTGAAAAGGACGCGGACGGGAAGTGGAAATACGTCGACGAAAAGAGTGAAAAGGGCACGCTGTCCTTCACGCTGAAGCTGTCCGACGGCGCCATCGACCGCGCTGAGTACGCCCAGCCGCTTCTCTACCCCGGTGCCGGCGTGCGGGTGGACCGGGTGGCGCTTGCGCTCAAGCCCATGGCCATCTACTATGAGATTGCTTTTACCGTGACGGATCTTGCGGCCTACAAGGCGACCGACGACGGCGTGTTCTTTGAGTTCCTCGGCGCGGACGGCAGGCGGATCGCGAGCGGCGCGATGAACGACGAGGTCAGCCGCGTGGGCGACGGGGAGGGCTTCGGCGAGGAGACGCCGGTGGTCGAGGGCGGACAGTTCATCCAGAAGGGCTCGCTGACCGCCATGCCGGCGCTGCCCGATGCCGTTACGCTCAGCGCCTACAACTGCTGGGAAAAGAACCGCTACGAGGCCCACGAAATCCGGCTCAAATAGGCCGTTTCCGAGGGAAAGCCGCCGCGGCCAAATGGCCGCGGCGGCTCAGACCATCGAAAAACACCTGTTACGCGAGAGCGCAGCTGGTGTTTGAGCACATAGGGAGAGGAAGAAAAGCCGAGAGAAGAGGCGGGCAATCCTCTTCATATTTTGGACTGAAGCGGTGAGGAAAGACTGCTTGCGCATGTCAGAGCGGATTACACCCAGCGAGATCATGCCCCTTCGCTTGTCTCCATTCCGCAGTTATTCACCGTTTCAATTCCCGCCCCCGCGCAGGGGGCGACC
>JARKQG010000114.1 GCA_029974035.1 Eubacteriales bacterium
GGGAGCTGCCCGGCGGGTACGACGTGATCGTGCCGGTGCCGATGCACCCTCGCCGCCTCCGGCTGCGCGGCGTCAACCACGCGTCGGCCATCGCCGAGGCGCTGGCGCGGCGCGCGGGCGTCCCTTGCGTCCCGGCGCTGAAGCGCCTGCGCGATACGCCGCAGCAGGCGCGCCTGCTTGCCCATGAGCGGCGCCGGAACCTCGAAGGCGCGTTCCTCGCGTGCTGGGACGTCCGGGGCAAGGCGGTGCTGCTGGTGGACGACGTGGTGACCACCGGCGCCACCGCGCTGGGCTGCGCCCGGGCGCTGCGCGCGGCCGGGGCCGCCGACGTGCAGTGTCTCGCGCTGGCGGGCTCGATCGAAAGGGTTTCGCGGAAAAAATAGAACCCGGGGTCCGTGCGTGACCGGAAGTCCGGTTTTGCGGGCGGATTGCCGAAATCTGCCACACCAAAAGGAAAAGAATGGGGCAAAGCGGTAAAAACCCCGTTAAAAAACGCTTGATTTCATGAACTGAATGGAGTATAATACTACACGGTTGCCGATAGGCAGGTCTGTGGTTGAAAGTCGAAGCCAGTCGCAGGCGAAACGATCCACGTAACCCGGGCAAAGTTCCGGCGAGCATGGTGCGGCTTAGAGGTAAGTCCGGCCAGCGGTTCACGCTGAGAGGATCAGTAGTGGGGGGCCCAACGCCCATGAGCGAACATCCCAGCCGGCGGGTGTGGGGGCAAAGACCAGGTCAGCTGTCCTTGGCAACCAACATATTTGACACAGGGGGAAATTCCAATGTACGAGGACAAGACGCTGGTTTGCCGGGATTGCGGGAATGAGTTCGTGTTTACCGCCGGAGAACAGGCTTTCTACGCGGAGAAGGGCTTCCAGAACGAGCCCACCCGCTGCAAGGCCTGCCGCGACGCCCGCAAGGCCAGCCGTTGGACGCCGGGTGAGCCCCGCGAGATGTTCGAGACCGTGTGCGCAGAGTGCGGCAAACCCACCCGTGTTCCCTTTGTTCCCAAGAGCGACCGACCGATCTATTGCAGCGAGTGCTTTGCCGCCCGCCGTCAGTAGTTAATCATTCAAACAGCCGCCGCGCGATACGCGCGGCGGCTCAGAACATCAACGAAGGCGCGCGGTCCGCAAGGGCTGGGCGCTAATTTTGTGTGGAGTTGGCAAAAACCAAAAGGAAAAAGCAAGGCGTAAGTCGAATACCTAGGAGGGACGAGCACAAGCGGGAGGGCGGAGAAGATGCTGGAAGGAAGAAAGGCAGACGGTCAGAGGGAATACGAGATTGTGTTACTGGAAGAGCCAGTACCGGAAAACCATCCTTCCTGACCGCGGCGGTTCAAAACATGAAGAGGCTGGCCAGGACCTTCTTCATCCGGCTTTCTCCCTTGTACATTGCACTCATTCAAACAGCCACTCTCCGGTTCCCCTGGAAAGCGGCTGTTTGTTGATGGCCTGACCGGGCCGGCCTCAGGCCGGCCTGGTTTTTCAAAGGTCGATTTCGATCCGGTAGCGGAGCATCCACTCGTTGACGGTGACGAGGTACGCCAGCATCTGCGGCCCCGCCATCAGTTGGCCGAACCAGGGGGTGGCGGCGGGGGAGAGGTCGCCCGAGGCGAGTTTTCGCACCGCGTCGGCGCTGACCACCGCGAGAATCGGCGAGGAGGCGTCCGCGAGCATTCCCATCGCGGCCTCCCGGACGAGGGCCGTGTACAGCGGGTGGCGGGTCTTGGGGAAGGGGCTCTTCCGGCGCATGGCGAGCGATTCCGGCAGGAGGTCGCGCATCGCCTGCCGCAAGAGTCCCTTCTCGACGCCGCCGGTATTTTTGAGCGCCCAGGGCACGTTGTACACGTACTGCACCAGCCGGTCATCGCAGTAGGGCGTGATGACGGGAATCGGGCTCATGCGCAGCGCGCGCTCCTGCAGGTTGGGCATGAACCATTGGAAGCACAGGCTGTGGAGTTGCCGGAGGCGCGCCTCCTCCGGTCCATCCGAGCTCAGGCGCGGCAGCGCGGCCACCGCCTCGTGGTAGCGCGCCGACGCGTATTCCGCGAGGCGCAGCTTTTCGCGCACCCGGGGCTTCAGAACGCCCTCCCGGAGGGCCAGATCGCCGGACCAGGGGAAGCCCTCCGCCGCCGCCGGGTCGGCCCGGTGGAACCAGGGATAGCCGCCGAACACCTCGTCACCGCACTCGCCGGAGATCACTGCCGGGTGATCCTGCGCGATGCGGCGGGCAAAGAGCATCAGCGCGGAATCGATGTCCGCCATGCCGGGCAGCCCCCGGAGCGCCAGGGCTTCCCCCAGCGTTTCCACGAGCGAATGCTGCGGGAGGACCACGCTCTGATGGCGGGTGCCGATGTGGGCCGCGGCCTCCCGGGCGTAGGGCTCGTCGCGCTCCGGCTGAAAGGCGCCGGGGGCGAAGTATTCCTCGTTGCCCTCGTAATCCACCGAATAACTGGCCACCGGGCGAGTGGCGCGCCGCGCCAAAAGCGCCGTCAGCGCGGTAGAGTCCAGCCCGCCGGAGAGCATCGCCGCGGGGGACAGGGGCAGCGCGTCCTCCACCGCCTGCTCGCACAGAAAGCGCACGGTTTCGACGGTGACAGCTTCACTGTCCTCGTGGGGCCGGGGTTCCAGCGCAAAATAGCGCCGCACCTTGTGACCGTGGGCGTTCGCGGTCAGCGCGCAGCCCGGCGGCAGCGCGAACACATCCCGCAGCGGCGTGCGTCCCGGGGTGCGCGCGGGGCCGACGCCAAAAAGCTCGCACAACCCCTCGCGGTCCACAATGCGGGTGGCCACGGGGGATTCCAGCAGCTTCGCCGGATGGTCCGCGAAGGCCATTGATCCGCCCCGGTACGCGTAGAATACCGGCAGTTCGCCCATGCGGTCGCGGGAGAGGATCAGCCGTCCGGCGTCCTGATCGATCACCGCCGAGACCACCGGCCCGCCCAGCCGGGACGGGTATTCCTCGCCCCAGAGCCGGTAGGCCGCCAGCACCAGCGCGGAAAGGCTGCCGTCCACGGGCCGGATCCCGCTGGCGGAGAGTGCGGCGGAGAGCGCGGCGCCGTTTCGCAGCCGCCCCGCGCCGCAGGCCACGGCGCCGCCGTCCGACGCACAGTCCGCCGCCGACAGCGCGTGGCGGCCGATGATGTAATAGGGCGCCTCGCGGCTGGCCAGCATGGCGCGGGGATCGCGCGCGTAAAACAATCCCATAAACTGCATAGCATCATCTCCCAACCGTATATCCTATGCGCGGGGCAGGCCCGAGGTGCTTGCCACGGGGCCGGAAATGATGATATACTTACATTTAATGAAACCTACGAAGGGGGTGTTCGGGGTGCGCCTGACGGTTTTTGGCGTGAACGGGCCCTATCCCGCGCCGGGCGGCGCCTGTTCCGGGTATCTCGTCTCGTCGGATGACGAAAAAACGCATCTGCTGCTGGACTGCGGAAGCGGCGTCCTTTCAAAAGTGGCCCAGTGGCCCACCCTCGAAAAGCTGACGGCCATCGTCCTCAGCCACCTGCACTTTGACCACATGTCGGACATGCTGCCCATGCGCTACGCGCTGGAGTTTGCGGGGATCAGCCTGCCCGTCTACGCGCCCGGGACCCCCGCGCCCCAGGCCGCGCTTTTGGCGGGCGGCCGGTTTGACCTGTTTCCCATCGAAGATGTGTCCATCGGGCCGTTTCGCGTTTCGTTCCTGCCGGCACGGCACCCGGTAGAAGCCTATTCCATTGCCGTCGCGGACGGCGACAGGAAGTTCGTCTACACGGGAGACACCAACACCAACCCCGCGCTGGCGCTGTTTGCCGACGGCGCGGACCTGTTGCTGGCGGACGCGGGGCTTCTGACCGCCGACTGGAGCCCGCGCGCGCCGCACCTTTCGGCGGCAAAGTGCGGCGAGCTGGCGGCCGAGGCCCGGGCGAAGGCGCTGATCCTGACCCACCTGTCGCCCAGGTACGATCCGGAGCGGGTGCTGGAAGAGGCGCGCGCGGCCTATCCTGCCGCGCTGTTGGCCCGGCCGGGCATGGCCGTTTCCGTGTAAGCGTGTTTACGCGCCTGGCGCGCCGCCCGCTGGTGCCCGCCGCGCTCAGCTGCCTTGCCGGCGCGGTGGCGGGGGCCGCGCTGGATGTGCCCGCGCTCGCCTTTGGCGTCGGGGCGGTGGCGGCAGGCGCCGCGGTGTTTTGGAAGCGGGGGACGGCGGTCTTCGCCGCGCTGATGCTGCTCTTCGCGATGGAGGCCGCGTATCTGATGCAGCGGCCGATGCCGGCGGAGCGCGAGGGTGCCTTCCTCACCGGAACGGTGTGCCTGCCGCCCTCGTGGGACGGTCGGCGCACCGTGCTGACGCTTGCGGACGCCGCGCTGGCGGGCGAGCCCATCGCCTGGAAGATGCGCGTCTACGCCTACGAGGAAGTCCCTGCCGCCCTGGGCGACCGGATCACCATGGAGGCGGACACGTGGCGGCCCTCGGGCCAAATGAACCCTTACGGGTTTGACTTTGACGCCTGGTGCCGCAGAAAGGGCGTGGCCTGCGCCACCATGCGGCCGGGCACCGCGCGGGTGAGCGCGGGCGGCCTCTCCGGGATGACGGTGCTCCGCGCCGTCCGGGCGCGCATCGCCTCGGCGATTGACGCCGCCTTCCCCGCCGATGAGGTGCCGCTGGTCAAGGCGCTGGTGCTGGGCGACCGGAGCGGCCTGCCGGAGGAGATGACCGACGATTTCCGCGATGCGGGCATCGCCCACATCCTGTCGGTCAGCGGGTTGCACATCACCTGCCTTGCGGCGGCGCTGGATAAGCTGCTCAAAAGGTGCCTGTCGCGGCGGGCGGCGTTTTTTGTGGTGGCGCCGCTGATGGCGGCTTACGCGCTTCTGACGGGATTTTCCGGCCCCGTGGTCCGTGCCGTGGTGATGTACCTGGCCTTCCGGCTCGCGCCGCTGACCGGGCGGCCCGGGGACAGTCTGAGCGGTCTGGCCGCGGCGATGCTTCTGATGCTGGCGGTGAACCCGCTGGACGCGGGGGACGCGGGGTTTATCCTGTCCTTTGCGGCGATGGCCGGGCTGATCCTGCTCTCCCGGCCGCTGGACAGGCTCCTCCGTGTCGCCGCGGTGCCCTGGGCACCGCGCGTTCTTCTCCGGGCGTTCACCGCCAGCGTCGCGGCGACGGCTGCGCTGGTGCCCGCGCTGATGAGCCTTTTCGGCACGCTTCAGCCCTATGGCCCGCTGGTCAACATCCCTGCGGTGCCGCTGGCGACCCTTTCGCTGCCGCTGACGTTTCTGGCGCTGCCGGTGGCGATGGTCTGGCCCGCCGCGGGCGCGGTGGCCGCATGGCCCGCCGCCATGATGCTGCGGGGGATGACTTGGGTTGCGGACGTTGCGGCGGGGCTGCCCCGCGCCTCCGTTCCGGTGGGGCAGATGTTCTGGGGATTGGGCCTCGCGTGGGGGTTGGGGATCTACTGGATTTCCGACCACGCGGGGCTTTCGGCGGGGCGAAGGCGCGCGGCGTTTGTGGTGTTTCCGGCGGCGCTGGCGCTGTCGGCGCTGTTTAACGTCTGGTCGGTGCCGGGCGGCCTGGCGTTTGACTTTCTCGCCGTGGGGAACGCCGACGCGGCGGTGGTATACGCGGACGGCGAAGCGTATCTGGTGGATGCGGGCGAGAAGGACGGCGCGGCGGCGGACTATCTGGCCAAGACGGGCCTCGATCTTCGCGCCGTGTTTCTGACCCATCCTCACGACGATCACATCGGCGGCGCGGGGGCCGTTCGGGCGCTGTACCCGGACGCCACAATCTACGTGCCGGAGTGCTGGGACCGGCTGGAGGGCGTGCTGGAGGCCCAGGCGCGGTCGGGGCTTGACGGCCCCTTCGTGCCCCTTGGCGCGGGGGACGTGGTGCCGCTGGGGCAAAACGCCGCGGCCCGCGTGCTGTACCCGCCCGCGGGCATCACCCCGGCGGACGCAAACGACGCCTCGCTGGTGCTTCTCATCACCTCCGGCGACGCGTCGGCGCTCTTGACCGGTGATCTCACGGACGCAACGCTGCTGCCGGACATTCCGGATGTGGATCTCGTCAAAGCGCCCCACCACGGCGCGTTCATCAAGGGCGCCGAATTCCTGCTGCGGGCCTCCACGCCGGGCGTGGTGGCGGTTTCCGCCGGCGGCGGCGCCGGACATCCGTCCGAAGCGCTGATGGAGCGCATCCGCAGCCTGGGCGGCGCGGCGTACCGCACCGACCGCCATGGCATGGTGCGCGCCCGCGTGCTCGAGGGCGGTGCGGTGGCGGTCAGCCCATTCATTTCCGTTGAGGAGGAACCATGACAAGGCAGGCGCTGTTTCAGGCGATCGACCGGGGCGCGTACGAAAGCGTATACTTTTTTTACGGCCCGGAGGAATGGATCAAGGAGAGCGCGGTCCGGCGGCTGCGGGAAAGGCTGCTGCCGGCGGGGCTCGAGGAGCTCAACGAAACGGTGATGGAGGGCGGCGGCGCGCAGGCGATCATAGAGGCCGCGGAGACGCTGCCGGTGATGGCCGAGCGCCGGCTGGTGCTGGTTCGGGACTTTGCGCCGCTGATGGGGGGCAAGGCCCGATCGGAGCAGGAGGAGGCGCAGCGCGTCCTCGGCTGGCTGAGCGCCGCGCCGGATACCGCCTGCGTGGTGTTTTTTGTGCGCGGCGCGGCGGACATGCGCAAAAAGCTGTCCTCGGCGCTGGCGAAGCTGCCCGGGGCGGTGGCCTTTGAACCGCTGGACGATGCGGAGCTGTACAAGTGGGCGAACGCAAGGTTAAGGAAATGCGGCAAGAAGATCGACCGCGCGGCGCTGGACAGCCTGGTCTTTCTCGCCGGGCGCGCTCTGACGCGGCTGGACGGCGAACTGGGCAAGCTGGTGGCCTACGCCGGAGAGCGGGAGTCGATCGGCGCGGCGGACGTGGAGCAGTTGGTGGCGCCGTCGCTGGAGAGCTCGGTGTTCCGGATGATCGATTTTCTGATGGAGGGCAAGGTCTACGACGCCCACCGGATCTATGGCGCGCTGCTGCGCACGGGCGAAAACCGGGTGGGCATCCTGGCGATGCTGACCCGGCAGATGCGCATGCTGACCCATATCAAGCGCATGAGGGCGCAGGGCGCGCCGCTCCGGGAGATCGAGGAGAAGCTGTCCCTGAACCACTACGCGGCCGCCCGCGCCCAGGAGAAGGCGGCGCGGCTGGACGAGGGGGCGCTGGAGGGCATGTACCGCGCCTGCGCGCAGGCGGAGTACGACATCAAGCGCGGCGCGCTCAGGGATCAGGCCGCGGTGGACGCGCTGATGCTGCGCCTGGGCAGGGGGAGGGCGTAGAACGGGC
>JARKQG010000135.1 GCA_029974035.1 Eubacteriales bacterium
GCACTGCAGGAGGATCTGGATCGATGGCTGGTTCATTACAACACGGAGCGCCCTCACAGGGGCTACCGCAACCGAGGGAAACGTCCCTTGGATACCGTGCTGGAATCCGTTTGATTGTTAGACATGACAGTTAGTAGTACAGGGTAGGGGAGAAGCGCTTTGCAGGCGGCCGGATCGCGGAGTGCGGCCATCCGCCGCAATGGTGCGCGTGCGCCGCCCACATTCCCGCAAAAACTCTGTTGGGACAAGCCCCAAAGCCGGCGGTCCACCGTGCGGGCCCGGAAGACGGCTCAGGCCATCGCATGCAGGTCCGACGAGCGCAGCGGAAAGGGCGCGAGATTGGGGCGCCTGCGCGCGGGGGTGCGAACCGGCAGGCAAACCGCGCAAATGCGTCAAGGCGGACGGGAGTCGGGGGAAGGTGCCGGAGAAACCGCTATGCATCACCGGGTGAGAAATCAGATGGGCGCTGCGGCAGAAAGAGAACCGGACCGCCCCGAACGCCGCTCGGAGGGCATGAAGCGGCGCAGGGCCGGATTCCGTCGCCGACGGAATCCGGCCCCTGATCGCTTTTTCGAAACGCCTCCGTTAGATGAACAGCGACATGTCGGATTCTTCCGCGTTGTCCAGCATCGCGGCCGCGCCGGAGAACTTGACGCCGTCGATCAGTTCATCCGCCTGAATGCCCATCACGTCCATCGACATCGAGCAGGCCACCAGCTCCACGCCGTTTTTGCGGGCGGAAGCGATCAGATCCTCGAGGCTGGCGATGTTCTTGCGCTTCATGACCCCGCGGATCATCTTGGGACCGATGCCCAGCATGTTCATCTTGGACAGCGAAAGCTTCCTGGAGCCGCGAGGCATCATCATGCCGAACATCTTTGAGAGGAAGTCCTTTTTCGCGTCCACTTTTTCCGGCTTCCGGAGGATGTTGAGCCCCCAGAAGGTGAAGAACATCGATACGTGTCGGCCCATGGCGGCGGCGGCGTTGGCGATAATAAAGGAAGCGATGGCCTTGTCCAGGTCGCCCGAGAACACGATGATGTTCTTGCCGTCCTTGGCCGGACCGGAGAGGGCCGCGGCGGGTTTTTCGCCCTTCTGGACGCGGGCGCGGGCAATGCCCTTTTCGCTGTCGGAATCCAGCAGAATGTTGCCGGTGCGGCGGCAGAAGGCCGGCAGGTCCGACGCGAAGGCCGGGTCGGTGGAGGAGATCTCCACCACGTCGCCGACGGAGGCCTCCGCCAGCGCCTCGGAGAGCCGTACGATGGGGCCGGGGCACTGCAGGCCGCAGGCGTCCAGCGTGATGGTTTTGGAGGGCGTTTCTTTCTTTTCGGGCAGCTGGGTGTCGGTGTTGACCTTCACCTGCGGCTGGGGCGCCTCGTGGGGTCCGAAGATCGAGTGGTACAGCCGGTAGCCGCCGCTGAGGTTGTAGGCGTCAAAGCCGTTCTGGGTGAGGATGCGGGTGGCCACATAGCCCCGGAGGCCCACCTGGCAGGTGACGTACACGGGTTTGGACTTGTCCAGCTCGCCCAGGCGCGACCGGAGGGAATCCAGCGGCACGTTGATGAAGCCGTCGATGTGGCCGTTTTCGTACTCCAGCGCCGTGCGGGTATCCAACAGCGTCACGCTGCCGTCCCGCGCAAGGCCCGACACGTCGTGCCAGTGGAAGTTCTTTACCAGGCCCTTCATCAGGTTTTCGATGGCAAAGCCCGCCATGTTGACCGGGTCCTTCGCGGAGCCGTAGGGCGGCGCGTAGCAAAGCTCCAGCTTGGTGAGGCCGTCGGCGGTCATCCCAGCGCGGATGGCGGTGGCAATCACGTCGATGCGCTTGTCGGTGCCATCGTAGCCCACGGCCTGGGCGCCCAGGATCTTGCCGGTGTTCTTTTCAAAGATCATCTTGATGGACATGTTCACCGCGCCGGGGTAGTAGCCCGCGTGGTTGGCGGAGTAGGTGAAGGACTTGTCGTAGTTGAGCTTCAGCCGCTTGGCGGTCTTTTCGTTGACGCCGGTGGCGGCCACGGTCAGGTCAAACACCTTGAGGATGGAGGAACCCTGGGTGCCGGTGTAGGCGCTGTCGAGCCCCGCAATGTTGTCCGCGGCCACGCGGCCCTGTTTGTTGGCCGGGCCCGCCAGCGGCACGTAGCCCTTGTCCCCGGTCACAAAGTCGGTAATCTCAATGGCGTCGCCCACGGCGAAAATGTCCGGGTCGCTGGTGAGCATGTGGTCGTTTACGGCAATTGCGCCCCGGGCGTTGAGCTGGAGGCCCGCCTCCTTTGCCAGGCGGCTGTCCGGCCGCACGCCGACGGCCATGATCAGCATGTCCGCGGGCACTTCGCTGTCGCCCACGGTCACCACCAGGCTTTCGCCCACCTCGCGGATGCGCCCCACGGACTTGCCCAGCATCAGCCGGACGCCCTTCTGCTCCATGTGGCGGTGCACGTCCTGGGCCATATCGTAGTCAATCGGCGCGATTACCTGGTCCAGCATTTCGACGAGGGTCACGCTGACGCCGGCCTGGGTCAGGTTTTCCGCCATCTCCACGCCGATGAAGCCGCCGCCCGCCACGATGGCCGTGCGGGGCTTTTTCTGGTCCACGTAATCCTTGATGCGGTAGGTATCCGGAATGTTGCGCAGGGTGAACACCTTGTCCGACTTCGCGCCCTCAATGGGCGGTACGAAGGGCTCCGCGCCGGGGGAGAGGATCAGTTTGTCGTAGGATTCCTCGTAGGTTTCGCCGGTGGTGTGGTTGAGGACGGACACGGTCTTCTTCGCGGGGTCAATCTTCACGGCCTCGCTGAGGGTGCGGACGTCCACGTTGAAGCGCGCGTTGAAGCTCTTCGGGGTCTGCAGCGTCAGCGCGGACTTCTGCTTGATCTCTCCGCCGATAAAGTAGGGCAGGCCGCAGTTGGCGAAGGAGATGTACTCGCCCTTCTCCAGCATGATGATCTCGGCCTGTTCGTCCAGCCTTCTGAGCCGCGCCGCTGCCGACGCGCCGCCCGCCACGCCGCCGATGATGACTACCTTCATGGCTCCCGCCTCCTGAATTTGACTTTTGGAAAGCATGCGCTTATGATATTATAATGCTGAAAGGGGATTTTTACAATGCAGGAGAAGCTGCCAGCCGAGGTGTTTCCCCGCTTTTTGCCGTTCTGGGGCCGGCTCACAGCCGCCCAGCAGGCGCTTTTGACCGCCGGCACCGCCTGCCACCTGTACCCTCGGGGCGCCAACATTCACGGCGGCTCGAACGACTGCGCCGGCGTGCTGCTGGTGCTGTCGGGTGAACTGCGCGTGTACATGCTGTCCGAGGAGGGCCGCGAGGTGACGCTCTACCGGATGTCCGGCGGCGATGTCTGCGTGATGAGCGCCAGCTGTGCGCTCAGCGCCATCACCTTTGAGGTGCGCATCGACGCCGCGGCCGACTGCGAGCTCTGCGTCATCAAGCCCTCGGCCTTCGATCAGGTTCAGCGGGAGAACATCTACGTGGAGGCCTTCGCCTACCGTCAGGTCACCGAGCGCTTCTCGGACGTCATGTGGGCGATGCAGCAGATCCTGTTCATGAGCTTTGACAAGCGCCTGGCAGTGTTCCTGCTGGACGAAGTGGCCCGGGGCGGCGACACCGTGCGCCATACGCAGGAAGAAATCGCGCGCTACCTGGGCGGCGCGCGCGAATCCGTCACGCGGATGCTGAAATACTTTCAGCAGGAGGGGCTGGTGTCGCTTTCAAGAGGCGGTGTGACCGTGCTGGATAAAAAGGGTCTCCGGGCGCTGCTCTAGTCGTCCGCGAAGCCTGATTACCGCGCTGTGGCCGGGTCTTTTCCTGTCCGGCTGCGTCGCTCTCCGCTTGACGCAGCGCTGCTACATCTGCGCTCCGGCTCCGTGCCGGGCAGAAAACTCTCTGCGCCCTATCATCGGTTCTTAGACTTCGTGGACTACTAGTCCAACATTGCCATGATGGCGGCCTTGGGCCGGGCGCCTACGGCGCTCTTGGCCAGCTTGCCGTCCTTGAATACCATCAGCGTCGGAATGCTCATCACGCGGAAGGCGCTGGCCAGTTCCGGCTGGGCGTCGATATCCACTTTGCCGACCTTGACGCCGTCGTTCTCCGCGGCAATCTGCTCCACCAGGGGGCCTACCATGCGGCAGGGGCCGCACCAGCCGGCCCAGAAGTCCACCAGTACGGGCTTATCGCTGTTGAGTACTTCATTCTGGAAATTTTCCATGGTCAGATTCACGATGGACATTGTGTATCGCTCCTTTTTTTGTTGTGAGCCCAGTATACTCCGCCGCGACCGCCCTTTCCGTGACCAGATCACACAAGGAAAAATCGGAGGTGCCCATGCGCTATCCCTGTCTGGTGCTCGACCACGACGATACGCTGGTCCGGTCCACACCGGAAATCCACTACCCGTCCTTTGTGGAGGCCCTGCGGGTTCTCCGGCCGGAAATGCCCGCGCCTACGCTGCGGGAATTCATCGCCCACAACTTTGACCCCGGCTTTTTGCCCATGTGCCGGGACGTGTACCGCTTCACCGCCGAGGAGATGGAGGTTGAGCAGGAAATATGGCAGCGCTTCACCCGGCGCGTGCCCGACTGTTACGCGGGCTTTGACCGCCTGCTCGCGCGTTACCGCAATGCGGGCGGCAGGGTGTGCGTGGTGTCCCACTCCGAAAAGCGGGTCATCCTCCGGGATTACCGCGCGCATTTTGGCTTCGAGCCGGACATGGTGTTTGGCTGGGAGCTTCCGGAGGAAAAGCGCAAGCCCCACGGCTATCCGCTGGACGCCATCATGGCGTCGCTGGGGATGGGGCCGGGGGATCTTCTGATGGTGGACGATCTGAAGCTGGGTTTTGACATGGCAAAAAGCCGCGGGGTGGATTTCGGCTGGGCCGGCTGGTCGGACACCGCGTTTGTGACGGGTGAATACATGAAGGCCCACGCGCCATACCGGTTCGACGCGCCGAGGGGCCTGGAGGCGTTTTTGATGGACGAAGAGGCGTAGGCTACCGCGCGAACCGTCGCGCGCCCTCGCCCGTCATCACCAGCAGCGCGCCCAACCGCACGGAGATGCTTGAAGCGGCTCCGGTGAATTCGTTGCTGACGCCGATGGGGTTGTCCGCGGTCATGGTGTAGTCGGTGAGGGGATATTTAAGGCCCGTCAGCGTCACGCCGCGGGCGGTCCCGTCGGCGGCGAACACGGATACGACGCCCCGGGCCTCCGGGGTGAAGCGGATGGCGCCGTTCCGGATGGCGGTGACGGCAACGCCCTCGCCGACCAGCCAGCCCCGCGCGCCCTGCCGGGCGAGAAAGACCAGCGTCTGCAGGTTGGCGTAGCTGTGGTCCGGCCGCCCGCCCAGGCCGCCATAAATGCGGATGTCGTCGCAGCCGGCCCCAAGGGCGGAGCGCACGGCCAGCATCATGTCCGTTTCGTCCTTTTCGGCGGGGTGGACTTCCACATCCGGATGGATGGGCACCGCCCCCAGCGAATCAAAGTCGCCCACCACCCGGTCGGCCCGAAGGCCCAGGCGCGAAAGCGCCGCGTAGCCCGCGTCCGCCGCGATCACGAGATCGTTCGCGCCGAAGGGGGGCAGCGCGCCCGAAAGCGCCCCCGCGCCGACAATCCAGCATATCCTGCCCATGGGGCACCTCCCGCGCCGTCATCAGCGCCATCATAGCACATCGGCGGCCCCGCGGCAACTGCTTTGAGCGCGTGAAATTTACACCTCCGGCTTTTCCAGGCGCTTGACAGCGATTCCCCCGATCCATATAATTAATTAGACTAATTAAATGATGGGGTGCGGCATGGATCCGTTTTCAGCCCAGCTCAACGACATGCTGGTCAACACCTATCGCTCGGTGCTGACCATCGAGGAGGCCCTGCTGGCCAACTTCAGCGGCGACAGGCTGTCGATCAGCGAAATGCACATGATCGAGGCCGTCGGCGCGGCGGGCCCGGAGGGCCGCACGATCACCGACATCGCCCAGGCGCTGGACATCTCGCCGCCGTCGGTGACCATGATGGTAAAGCGCCTGGAGAAGAAGGGCTTTGTCGTCAAGGCCCGGTGCGAGCGGGACGGGCGGCGCATCTACGTGCGCCTGACGGAAGCCGGCCACCGCGCGGACGTTTCCCACCGCTATTTTCACCGGCAGATGGTGCGCGCCGTGGGCCGCAGCATCCCGGAAGCGGAAAAGGCCGCGCTGCTCCACGGCCTTGAGGCGCTCAACGCCTTTTTTCAGGAGCGGGCGGCGGAGCTTGTGAAATCATCCGACGGAGGCAAGGCGCATTGAGAATTATCGGCACGGGCAGCGCGCTGCCGCAAAGGACCGTTACCAATCAGGATCTGACCCGCTTTCTGGACACCAGCGACGAATGGATCTCCACGCGCACCGGCATCCGTGAGCGGCGGGTGCTCTCCGGAGAGTCGCTGAGCGAACTGGCCGCCCGCGCGGCGAAGGACGCGCTTACGAGCGCCGGCGCCGCGGCTTCCGATGTGGACTTCATCCTGTGCTCCACAGTGCAGGGCGAGTGGGTGACCCCCGCCATGGCCTGCGTGGTGCAGCGGGATCTGGGCGCGGTCTGCCCGGCGCTGGACATAAACGGCGCCTGCGCGGGCTTTGTCTACGCGCTGGACGCGGCGGACGCCTACCTGAAGGCGGGGAAGGCAAAGCGCGTGCTGGTCGTCGCCGCCGAGGCCATGAGCCACATCGTGGACTGGACCCGCCGCGAGGAGTGCGTGCTGTTCGGCGATGCCGCGGCGGCGGCGCTGGTGGACGGCGGCGAGGGCCTCATGGCCGTGCGGCTGACCGCCCGGGGCGGCAGCATGCCGCTCTTCATGCGCGCTTCCACCGGCAATTCCCCCTTTGACGCATCCCCCGTGGGGCAGGACTACCTGCACATGGCGGGGCAGGAGGTGTACCGGTTCGCGGTCTCCGCCTGCGTGGAGGATCTCCGGACGCTCCTGGGCGAGGCCGGACTGGCGCCCGGAAACGTGGACCATTACATCCTGCATCAGGCGAACCTGCGCATCTTGGAAGCGGTGCGCGAGCGCATGGGTCAGCCGCCCGAGCGTTTCCCCCACAACCTGGAGTGCTACGGCAACACATCGTCGGCCAGCGTGCCGGTGCTGCTGGACCAACTGAACCGGTCGGGCGCGCTGAAAAAGGGCCAGACGCTGGCGCTTTCAGCCTTCGGCGCGGGGTTGGTCACCGGCGCGTGCCTGATCCGGTGGAACATCTGAGGCCGCAAGGCAAAAGCCATCCCATACATCATCAATTATAATGGAGGAAATGATCATGACGTTTGAAAAGGTCGCGCAGGCGCTCGCGGAGTACAAGGGCATCGATGTGGCGTCCATCAAGCCGGAGAGCACCTTTGCCGAGCTGGACTTTGATTCCCTGGACGTGGCCGAAATGGCCATGAAGCTGGAGGACGAGTTCTCCATGACCATTGAACTGGATGCCTCCGATAAGACCGTTCAGGACCTGGTCGGCCGCATCGAGGGGACCAAGTAAATGACCACCAGAGTGACCGAGGCGCTGGGCATTGAAAAGCCGGTGCTTCAGGGCGGCATGGCCTGGGTAAGCGAGGCAAACCTTGCCGCGGCGGTGTCAAACGCGGGCGGGCTGGGCATCATCAGCGCCATGAACGCCCCCGCGGACTACCTGCGTCAGCAGATCCGCGCCTGCCGGGAAATGACGGAAAACCCCTTCGGCGTCAACATCATGCTGATGAGCCCCCACGCGGGGGAAGTCGCGAGGGTGGTGCTGGAGGAGAAGGTGCCCGTGGTCACCACCGGCGCAGGCCTTCCGGGAAAGTACATGAAGGACTGGGTTCCCGCCGGCATCCGGGTGGTGCCGGTGGTGCCCTCCGTCGCCATCGCCAGGCGCGTCGAGCGCGAGGGCGCCGCGGCGGTCATCGCGGAGGGCTGCGAGTCCGGCGGCCACGTGGGGGAGACCACCACGATGGCGCTGGTGCCCCAGGTGGCGCAGGCGGTGAGCATCCCCGTCATCGCGGCGGGCGGCATTGCCGACGGCCGCGGCTTTGCGGCGGCGTTCATGCTGGGCGCGGAGGGCGTGCAGATGGGGACCCGGTTTCTGTGTGCCAGCGAGTGCCGCATCCACGACGCCTACAAGCAGAAGGTGGTGGCGGCCAAGGACATCGACACCATGGTCACCGGAAAGCGGCTGGGCCACCCGGTGCGCGCCCTCAAAAACCTCTTTGCCGCGCGGCTGGGGCGCATGGAGTACGATTCCTCCATCTCCAACGAGGAGATCGAGGCCTTTGGCACCGGTTCGCTTCGCAAGGCCGCCGTTGAGGGCGATCTCGAACAGGGGTCCTTTATGGCCGGGCAGATCGCGGGCCTGGTCTGCGATATAAAGCCCGCCGCCCAGATCATCGACACCATCATCGCGGAGGCGGAAAGACTCTTCGCGGAGGCGCCGAAATGGGCAAGATAGCCTTTGTGTTTGCCGGTCAGGGCGCGCAGTCGCCCGGCATGGGCAGGGACATCTACGAAAACGTGCCCGTGGCGCGGCCGGCGTTTGACCGCGCCGAAGCCCTCCGCCCAGGCACCCTCCGGCAGTGCTTCGAGGGCCCGGCGGAGGAACTGACCCAGACCGTCAACGCGCAGCCCTGCCTTTTTCTGGTGGATTACGCCTGCGCGCTGGCCGCCCGGGAGATTACCGGACGGCCGGCGTTTGCGGCGGGTTTTTCGCTGGGTGAAATGGCCGCCGCCGCTTTTTCCGGACTGCTGGCCTTCGAAGAGGCGTTTCGCCTCGTCATCCGGCGTGCGGAGCTGATGCAGCGCGCCGCCGAGCAAAATCCCGGCGCGATGTTTGCCGTGGTGAAATTGGACGCCGGGCGGGTGACGGCCCTCTGCCGGGACATTCCGCAGGCGTACCCGGTCAACTTCAACGCCCCGGGGCAGACCGTGGTCGCCTGCGCGCTCAAAAGCGCCGAGGCGCTGCAAGCGGCGGCGCGCGCCGGGGGCGGCCGGGCGATCCGGCTGAACGTGTCCGGCGCGTTCCACTCGCCCTTCATGGCCGAGGCCGCGGCGGGCATGCGAAAAGTCCTTGAAGGCGTATCCTTCGGAAGGCCCGCCATGCCGCTCTACGCCAACCGCACCGCGCGGCCCTACGAGGCGGGCGCGGAGGCGGAGACCCTCGCCGGGCAGATTTCTTCGCCGGTCCGTTGGCAGGAGACGGTGGAGCACATGGTTTCGCAGGGCGCGGCGCGCTTTGTGGAGGTCGGCCCCGGGAACACCCTTTCCGGGCTGATCGGCAAGATCCATCCCGGCGCGGAGACCGCAAATGTCGGCGGCCTGGACGGGCTTGACGCCCTTAGGGGAGGTTTTCATGAAGGGTAAGATTGCACTGATCACCGGTGGCACCCGCGGCATCGGCCGCGCGGTGGCGCTGAAGCTGGCTTCGCGGGGCGCGGACGTGGCCCTTTTTTACGCGGGCAACGGCCAGGCGGCGGCGGAGGCGGCGGCCCAGGCGCGCGCGCTGGGCGTTCGGGCGGAGGCGTATCTCTGCGATGTGTCCGATGGCCCGGCCGTCGCCCGCGCGGTGGCCCAGGCACGCGCCGAACTGGGGGCCTTTGACATCCTGGTCAACAACGCCGGCATCACGCGGGATGGCCTTTCCATGCGCATGCGCGAGGAGGACTTTCGCCGCGTGCTGGATGTCAACCTCACCGGCGCCTTTCTCATGGCAAAGGCGGTCATGCCGGATCTCATCAAAAAGCGCGCCGGGCGCATCATCAACATTGCGTCGGTCGCCGGCCTGATGGGCAACGCCGGGCAGGCCAACTACGCCGCCGCCAAGGCCGGCATGATCGGCCTCACCAAGACGCTGGCGCGGGAGCTGGCGCCCCGGGGCATCACGGTCAACGCGGTGGCACCGGGCTTTGTCCGCACCGAAATGACCGCCGCCATGAAGGAAGAGGCGCTTTCCCGGGCGCTTTTGGCCGTGCCGCTGAACCGCATCGGCGAGGCGGAGGAGATCGCGGAGGCGGTGGCCTTCCTCGCGGGCCGCGGGGCGGGCTACATCACCGGCGCGGTGCTTCAGGTCGACGGCGGCCTGTATATGTAGGGAGGGGTTCATCGTGAACCGAGTGGTCATCACCGGCATGGGCGTCATATCGCCCGTCGGAAACGATTTGAATTCGTTTGGGGACAGCCTCTTTGCCGGAAAGAGCGGCATCGGGCCCATTACGCATTTTGACCCTACGGATTATAAATGCAAGGTTGCCGCCGAGGTGAGGGATTTTGCCCCGGAGGCTTTTGGCATTGACAGGGGAGAGGCCCGCCGTATGGACCGGTTCACCCAGTTCGCGGTGGCGGCCGCCGCCCAGGCGGCGGAAGACAGCGGCATTGTGGGCGCGGTGGCGCCGGAGCGGCTGGGCGTCTACGTGGGCAGCGGCATCGGCGGCATGCATACCTTCGTCGCCGAAACGGAAAAGCTCCTCACCCGCGGCCCCGGCCGCGTGTCACCGCTTTACATCCCAATGATGATCGCCAACATCGCGGCGGGCAATATTGCCATCCGGCTGAACGCCCAGGGGCCGTCGCTGCCGGTGGTCACTGCCTGTGCCACATCCACCAACGCCATCGGCGAGGCCTTCCGCGCGATCCGGCACGGCTACGCCGACGCCATTCTGGCGGGCGGTTCAGAGGCCACCATCGAGCCGCTGGGCGTGGCGGGCTTTATCAGCTGCAAGGCGCTGGCCGAGACCGACGACCCGGAGCGCGCGTCGCTGCCCTTTGACGCGCGCCGCGGCGGCTTTGTGATGGGCGAGGGCGCCGGCGTGGTGGTGCTGGAATCCCTGGAGGGCGCCAAGGCCCGCGGCGCCAGGATCTACGGCGAAATTGTCGGATACGGCAATACCTGCGACGCCTACCACATTACCGCGCCCCACCCCGAGGCGACGGGCGGCGCGCGGGCCATTGCCCAGGCGGTGGCCGAAGCCGGCGGCCTTGACGGGCAGGTGTACATCAACGCCCACGGCACCGGCACGCCGCTCAACGACAAGCTGGAGACGCTGGCCATCAAAAAGGCGCTGGGGGAGGACGCGGCGCGGCGCGCGCTGATCTCCTCCACCAAGTCCATGACCGGGCACATGCTGGGCGCCGCGGGCGCGGCGGAGCTGATCGCCTCCATTCTGGCGATCCGCGCATCCACCGTTCCGCCCACGATTCACCTGGAGGAGCCCGACCCCGAGTGCGATCTGGATTACGTTCCCAACGTCGCGCGGCGCGCGCCGATCGACATCGCGCTGTCCGTTTCCCTGGGTTTTGGCGGGCACAACGGCGTGCTGGCCGTCAGGAGGTGCACATGAACATCCGGCAGATTCGGGAACTGGCGCAGATCCTCCGGCAGAACAGCCTGAGCGCCATCGAGGTGACCGAGGGCGAAAACCACGTGCGGCTGGAGTGCTGCGCACCCGGCGCGGCGCCCGCGCCGGCGCAGCCGGCGGCCGACCCGGCGGCCGGGCCGGCGGAAAAGCCGCAGGATTCGGGCGTGGATTTCAACGACATCATCGAGGTGAAGTCGCCGCTGGTGGGCGTTTTCTACAGCGCGCCCGCACCGGACGCGGAGCCCTTTGTCAAGGTGGGCGACCGCGTGAAGAAGGGCGATGTGCTGTGCATCGTCGAGGCGATGAAGCTGATGAACGAAATCACCGCCACCCACGACGGCGAGGTGGTGGACGTGTGCATCCAGAACGGCTCCGTGGTCGAATTCGGCCAGACGCTGTTCAAGCTCTATTGAGGTTTGATTGCATGAATAGACAGGAAATCGAGGGCGTTCTCCCGCACCGCGGGCGCATGCTGCTGGTGGACGAGGCGGATCTGGACGAAACTGGCGCGGCCGTCGGGCGGTACCGGGTGCGCGGCGACGAGTGGTTTTTGGACGGCCACTTTCCGGGCAACCCCGTGGTGCCCGGGGTGGTGCTGTGCGAGCTGATCGCCCAGGCGTCGTGCCTTCTCTTTCGGGACGCCGCGGGCACCGGCACGCCGATGTATGCCGGCATCGACAAGACCCGCTTTCGCCGCGCAGTGCGGCCGGGCGATCTGGTTGAAACCCGTTCGACCCTGATCCGCAGCAAGATGAACGTTTTTGTGGTGGCCGGCGAGGCCCGCGTGAGCGGGCAGGTCTGCGCCTCCGGCGAGTTCACCTTCATCATTGCCTGAGCGCCCCGCAAGATATCGCATTCCGAAGGGAATGTCCCCCAGGAGGCTGAATCCGTGTTTCCCAAAATTCTGATCGCGAACCGCGGCGAGATCGCGGTGCGCGTGATCCGCGCCTGCAAGGAGATGGGCATCCAGACGGTGGCCGTGTTCTCCGAGGCCGACCGCGACGCGCTGCACGTGTCGCTGGCGGACGAGAGCGTGTGCATCGGCCCGCCGCCCGCCCGGGAGAGCTATCTCAACATGGATCGGGTGCTGTCGGCGGCGCTGGTCACCGGCGCGCAGGCGATCCACCCCGGCTACGGGCTTCTGTCCGAAAACGCGGAATTTGCGCGGCGCTGCGGCGAGCAGCGCATCCAATTCATCGGCCCGTCGCCGGAGACCATCCGCCGCATGGGCGACAAGGACGAGGCCCGCCGCACCATGCGCGCGGCAGGGGTACCGGTGGTGCCCGGGTGTGATCTGCTTAAGAGCGCCGATCAGGCCCGCGCCGAGGCGGAGCGCGCGGGCCTTCCGGTGCTCATCAAGGCGCGCGCCGGCGGCGGCGGGCGCGGCATACGCCTCGTGGAACGGCGCGAGGATGTGGAGCGCGCGTTTCTCGCCGCTCGGGCCGAGGCACGCACCGCCTTTGGCGATGACGGCGTGTACCTGGAAAAGTACCTGACGCGGGTCAAGCACGTCGAGGTGCAGGTGATGGGGGACCGGGAGGGCAACGTGGTGTGCCTGGGCGAGCGGGACTGTTCCGCCCAGCGCAAGCACCAGAAGCTGATCGAGGAGAGCCCCGCGCCCACCGTGTCACCGGGCCTTCGGGAGGAACTGTCCCGAGCGGCGGCGGCGGCGGCCCGCGCCGTCGGCTACGAGGGGCTGGGCACCGTCGAGTTTCTGCTCACCGGAGACGGAAAATTCTACTTCATGGAGATGAACACGCGGCTTCAGGTGGAGCATCCGGTGACCGAAATGGTGTCCGGCGTCGATCTGGTCAAGTGGCAGATCCGCATCGCCGCGGGGGTGACCATGTCCTTTTCCCAGAGCGACGTGCGCATCCGCGGCCACGCCATCGAATGCCGCATCAACGCGGAAAACCCCGCGGAGAACTTCCGGCCCTGCTGCGGAAGAATCGAGCTTTTGCACATCCCCGGCGGTCCGTGGGTGCGCTTTGACACGGCGCTCTACCAGGGCTATCAGATGCCGCCCTACTACGATTCGATGGTGGGCAAGCTCATCGTCCACGCCGCGACCCGGGCCGAGGCTGTCCGCAAGATGCGCGCGGCGCTGTGCGAGATGGTGATTGAGGGCATCGACCATACGGGGGAACTCCATCAGGACCTTCTGGGCGAGGACGCCTTTTTGGACGGAAGCTACACCACATCCTTCCTGGAGGAACGATAAATGCTGCCCAAGTATCTTTTCGGCAAGCCCAAAAACGCGCTGGAGGGCGAGAGCCGGGTGCCCGAGGCGCTGACCGAATGCCCCGGCTGTAAGGCCCGCATCTCCGATGCGGACCTCGAGGAGAACCTTCACGTATGCCGCCGCTGCGGTGCGCACCTGCGCCTGGGGGCCAGAAAGCGCATCGCCATCACCGTGGACGCGGACAGCTTCCGGGAAACCGACCGGGACATCACCTCGTCCAATCGGCTGAACTTTCCGGAGTACGACGATAAGCTCGAAAAGGCGCGGGCGATGAGCGGCGAAAATGAGGGCGTCGTGACCGGCACCGCCGCCATCGGCGGCATCCGCTGCGCCGTGTTTGCGATGGACCCCAACTTCATGATGGGCTCCATGGGCACGGCGCTGGGCGAGAAGGTGACGCGCCTTTTTGAACGGGCCGAGGCCGAGGGCCTGCCGGTGGTGGGCTTTACGCTCTCCGGCGGCGCGCGGGTGCAGGAGGGCATCCTGTCGCTGATGCAGATGGCCAAGACAAGCGGCGCGGTGGAGCGGCACAGCCGCGCGGGCCTTCTCTACATCGCGGTGCTGACCGACCCGACCACCGGCGGCGTGGACGCCAGCTTTGCCACCCTGGGCGACATCCTGATTGCCGAGCCCAAGGCGCTGATCGGCTTTGCGGGTCCCCGCGTGATCGAGCAGACCATCCGTCAGAAGCTGCCTGCGGGCTTTCAGCGCGCGGAATTCCAGATGGAAAAGGGCTTTGTGGACATCATCTGCGACCGGCGGGCGCTTCGGGACCTGATCGGGCGCCTGCTGTCGCTGCATCAGGGGGTGGCCTGATGGACGCATACGGCCGCGTACAGGCGGCGCGGGCCAAGAACCGCCAGACCGCGACGGACTTCATCCGCGCGGTGTTCGACGATTTTGTGGAACTGCACGGCGACCGCCGCTTCGCGGACGACCACGCCATCGTGGCGGGCATCGCCAGGCTCACCGGGCGGCCGGTCACGGTGATCGGCATTGAAAAGGGACGGGACACCCAGGAGCGCGTCAAGCGCAACTTCGGTTCCGCCCACCCGGAGGGATACCACAAGGCCATTCGCCACTTCCGTCAGGCGGAGAAGTTTCGCAGGCCGGTGGTCTGTTTTGTGGATACCGCCGGGGCGTACTGCGGCATCGGCGCGGAGGAGCGCGGCCAGGGTCCGGCCATCGCCGAGAGCATTCGCACGCTGATGGGGCTGGCGGTTCCGGTCGTTTCGGTGATCATCGGCGAGGGCGGCTCCGGCGGCGCGCTGGCGCTGGCCGCCGCCAACGAGGTGTGGATGCTGGAAAACGCGGTGTACTCGGTGATTTCGCCGGAGGGTGCGGCCTCCATTATCTGGAAGGACGCCAAGCGCGTCCGGGAGGCCTCCGAATGCCTGAAGCTGACCGCCCGCGACCTAAAGCAGCTGGGCGTGATCGAGCGGGTGTTCGAGGAGGGCGATACCGCCCTGACCAACGAACGCCTGAAAGGCGCGCTGGCGGAAACCCTGACCCATTACGCCGGGATGGATGCTTCGGCGCTGGTTGAGCAGCGATACCGGAAATTCAGAGCCATCGGAGGGCAGGCGCTATGATCGCGATCGTGACCGACAGTTCGGCCCACCTGTTTCGGGAGGAAGCGGAGGCGCTGGGCATTACGGTGGTGCCCATGAACTATTCGCTGGAGGGAAAGCAGCCCTTCCTGGAAAGCTATATGGATGAAAACGGCGATTATGAGCGCCTGGTGGAGTCAAACATCGAGCATTTGCGCACATCCCAGGCCGGCCTGGCGGCGTTTGCCGGCGTGTTTGCGGAGCTGATCGAATCCGGCGCGGACATTTTGTGCCTGACCATCTCCTCGCGCCTCAGCGGCACCTTCGGCAACGCCAGCATGGCCGCGCGGGAATTTCCCGCCGGGCGCATCCGGGTGGTGGATTCCCTGACCACCAGCGGCGGGCTCTACCAGATGTTGCTGGAGGGGCGCAGGCTGCTGAACGAGGGCAAATCGCTGGAGGAGACCGCCGATCACCTCAACGCGCTGCGCGCCCGTGTGCGAATCACCTTCACCGTGGACGACATCACGCCGCTTCGCAAGAGCGGCCGTCTGGGCGGGGTGCGCCTCTCGATTTCGACCATTCTGAACATCCGGCCGGTGCTCCGCTGCATTGATGGCTCCATCGTGGCTACGGGCGTCGTCCGCGGGCGGGGCGAGCAGCTCAAGACGCTGGTGGACAGCCTGCCCAAGACGCCCTGCGACTGCCTGGTGGAGGGCTTCCTCGCGAAGGAACAGATGGCGGCGCTCAAGGCCAGGGTGGAGGCCCGGGGGCACCGGGCGCAGGTGCGCCCCATCGGGCCGGTGCTGGGCATCCATCTGGGGCGCGGCTGCCTGGGCGTCAGCTGGATTGACCGCGCCGAAAGCTCCGGCGCCTGACGCGCGCGGCCCGTCTTTCAACGCCCCTCCCGCAATCAAGCGGGAGGGGCGCCGTGCTGAGTGCGTGGCGCCGCCCGGGTTAAAAACCGGATACACACCCCTTGCGGCGGTGTTTGGTATTGCAATTCGACACCCCATCTGATAAAATATTACCGATATGGCGGACGCGAAGAAGAAATTGCCGATGACGGGTCGGGATATAATCCTCGCGCTGGCGGTGGTTGCCGCGGCGCTGGTTCTTTATTTCATTTTCGGGCGCGCGCATCCCGCCGGCGCTGCGTATGTGAACGTCTACATCGGAAACGGCGGCGAGCCCTACCGGCACGTGCCGCTCAGTGAGGACGCGACCATACGCATCGATCAGGGCGATGGAAGGATCAATGTGGTGGAAATCAAGGATGGCGGCGTTTCGATGGCCTACTCCACCTGCGCCAATCAGGACTGCGTTCACCAGGGCGTCGTCACGGACGAGAGCCGCAAGCATCGCCCGCTGGGGGACTGGATCGTCTGCCTGCCCAACGGCGTGTCGATTGAGCTGGCGGAGGGTCCATGAGCACCCGAACGCTTTCCAGAATGGCGCTTCTGTCGTCCGCCATGCTGGTGCTCTCCTACATCGAGCGGCAGATTCCCGCGGTTTCGGCAATTCCCGGCATCCGGCTGGGGTTGGCCAATACGGTATTGCTCTACGCGATCTATCTGATGCGCCCCAAGGCCGCGTGGGCGCTGATGGTCGTCAAGGTGGGCATCGCGGGGCTGGTGTACATGAACGGCATGGCCATGGCCTTCAGCCTCGGCGGCGGCGCGCTGAGCCTCGCCGTGATGTACCTGGCAAGGCGCGTGAAGGGCATTTCCATCGTCGGCGTATCCATCCTGGGCGCGGTGTTTCACATCGCGGGGCAGTTGGGTACGGCCGCGCTGATCGTCCACGTCCGGGCGGACGCGCTGATGGCCGTGCTGCCGCTGTATATGGCGCTTTCCGCCGCCACGGGTTTGATTACCGGAATTGCGGCAAAATACGTAAACGCTGCGCTTGAGAAATCGGGGTGGACCAAATGATCAAAAAACTGCTGGCGCTTTGCCTCGCGCTGACGCTGCTCGGCGGCTGTCAGACATCCAGGGCGCTGGAGAAAAAATCGGTGGTCGGGTTTTATTTTGACACGGTGATCACGCTTTCGGCCTACGTTGAGGATGACGCGCCCCTCAAAGAGGCGCTGGACGAATGCGCCCGGTACGAGAAGCTGTTTTCAAGGACCGTGGAGGGCAGCGACGTATGGCGCATCAACGAGGCGGGCGGCCCCATCGCGGTTGCGCCCGAAACGGCGGAGATGCTCCGGGAGGGGCTGAAGATCAGCGAAGCCTCCGGGGGCGCCTTTGATCCGACGGTGGAGCCGGAAACGAAGCTGTGGAATTTTTCCGCGGAAACCCCGGCGCTGCCGGACGCGCAGGCGCTGGCGGAAGCCGCGACCCATGTGGACTACCGCAAGTTGGTCCTGGACGGCGATACCGTGTCGCTGCCCGACGACATGGGGCTGGATCTGGGCGGCATTGCGAAGGGCTATATCGCCGACCGGCTGTCCGAATTTCTGCGCGCGCGGGGCGTGTCCAGCGCGCTGATCAACCTGGGCGGCAACGTGCTGACCATTGGCCGCCGTGCCACCGACGACCAGCCTTGGGTGGTGGGCATCCAGGACCCCGAGGCCGAGGGCGGCGCCAACAAGGTGACCTTCCGCGCCGAGAATCTTTCGGTGGTCACCAGCGGCAACTATCAGCGGTTCTTCATTATGAATGGCATCCGTTATCATCACCTGCTGGACCCGGCGACGGGCTGGCCGGTGGAAAACGGTCTGGATTCCGTCACCATCCTTTCGGAGAGCTCCGCGGTGGGCGACGCCCTGTCCACCGCCTGCTATGTGCTGGGGCTCGACAAGGGGATGGAGCTGGTCAAACAGTATGACGGGGTTGACGCGGTTTTCATCGGCACCGACGGTTCGGTGACCATGACGGATGGCGCAAAGGCGCTCGTCGCTGACGAGCCCTAAACTCGAGGAGGCGTAACATGGAAAAGCAAATGCCGGTATGGGCGTCGGTTCTGGTGATCGCGGTGGTGTCGGCCCTGCTGCTCGTATCCACCCACCTGGTGACTCAGGTCTACGCGCTGCCCGAAGGCACCGTCGGCAAGGACAGCCCCCAGGGCGCGGCGATGGCCGCGGCCGAGCAGTTTGTGCCCGTGGAGCTCGCCGCGGACACCGGCCTTGACAGCTGCTATGAGGGTCGGGCCGACGGCCAGACCGTGGGGTACGTTGCCCAGGCCACCGTCAAGGGCTACGGCGGTCCGGTTGAGCTGGTGGTAGGCATGGATATGAACGGCGCGCTGACCGGCATCAGCGTGGGCGGTGAGCAGTTTAACGAAACACCGGGTCTGGGCGCCAAGGCCAAGGATGCCGAATTTACGGATCAGTTTGTCGGCCTTAAGACGCCGGTCGGCCTGGGGCAGGGCGGCGCAGCCGACGATTCGGCGGATGCAGCCTCCAGCGCCACGGCGGACGCGTCCTCCAGCGCGACGACGGAGACCCCGGCGGCCGCGACCCCGGCCGCGGAGGCCGCCTCCACCGTCGATGCGATCAGCGGGGCGACGATTACCTCCACCGCGGTGGTGAACGGCGTCAACCAGTGCGCGGAATTCATGAATACCCTGCTGGCCAGCAGGAACGGCTAAGGCCAGACGGGAGGCGTGAAATAGATCATGCATAAGAGCAAATTCTGGGGTGGTGTCCATCCGCTGGGCGGGGAGGGCTCCGGCAAGGGGCCGACGAAAAACCTGTCCACGGAGGCGTTTGCCCCCAAGTCGGTGCGCATCCCGATGAACATGCATCTGGGCGCGCCGTCCAGCCCCTGCGTCCAAAAGGGCGACCGCGTGCGGATCGGCCAGCTGATTGCGGAAGCGGTGGGCCCGCTGGGCGTCAAGGTGCACGCCAGCGTATCCGGCGTTGTGACCGACGTCCGGGCGGCGTCGGGCGGTGAACCCGCCAGCATCGCCATTGAAAACGACTTTGCAAACGAGTGGGTTGAGCTGACACCCCTTTGCGATGTGGAGACCTGCGAGACCGAGGCCATTTTGCCCGCCATTCAAGCGGCGGGGCTGTGCGGCATGGGCGGCGCGGGCTTTCCCACCCACGTCAAGATGTGTATTCCCTGCGGCGACCTGTGCGAAATGGTGATTCTGAACGGCGCGGAGTGCGAAACCCACCTGACCAGCGACCATCGCCTGATGGTGGAGCAGCCCGATCGCGTGGTGGCGGGCCTCGTCGCCGCGATGCGCGCCTTCGGGTCCGGAAAGGGCATTATCGCCATTGAGGACAACAAGCCCGACGCCATTGAGGCGATCCGCAAAGCCGCGGAGGGCAAGCGCGGCATCACCGTCAAGGCACTGGCCACACGCTACCCGCAGGGCGGTGAGAAGCAGCTGATTCAGGCGGTGGCGGGCCGGGAAGTCCCGGCCGGCAAGCTGCCCATCGACGCGGGCGTGGTGGTCATCAACGTGGCCTCTTCGGCGGCCATCGCCGATGCGGTGGAAAAGGGAAGGCCGCTGGTGGACCGCATCATCACCGTAACCGGCCGCGTGAAGCGGCCCGCCAACCTTCGGGTGCCCATCGGCGCGTCCGTGGGCGAGATTCTGGACTTCTGCGGCGGCGTCGAGGCGGGGGCAAAGGTCGTGCTGGGCGGCGCGATGATGGGCCCCTGCGCCGCCGGGCCGGAGACGCCCATCGGCAAGGGGACCGGCGGCATCGTGGTCTACCGGCCCGAGGACGTGCCCGATCCCACGCCCTGCATCCGGTGCGGCCGCTGTACCGAGGTGTGCCCCATCGGCCTCGTGCCCTATGAAATGGAGGGCTTCATCCTCGCCAAAAGGCTGGGCGACGCGGAGAAAATCGGCGTGATGGACTGCATCCTCTGCGGCTGCTGCTCCTACATCTGTCCGGCCCGGCGGCACCTGACCCCCGCATTCCGGGATGCCCGCGGGCAGATCCTTGCGGAAAGGAGAAAGCAGAAATGAAATACTTCGTTTCAAACCCGCCGCACGTGCTCTCGCCCGTTTCTACCCAGAGGCTGATGCTCAACGTACTGCTCTCCCTGGTGCCCTGCGCGGCGCTGGGCGTGTACAACTTCGGGCTGCCCGCGCTGTGGGTGCTGCTGGTCTCCGCCGCCGCTGCCGCTGTGGCGGAGGCACTCTGGCAGGCGCTGACGCACAGGCCCGTCCGGGTGGGCGACCTGTCCGCGCTGGTGACGGGGTTTTTGCTGGGCCTCACGCTCCCGCCCTCCACGCCGCTGTGGATGGCGGCGGTGGGCAGCGCGTTTTCGATCATCGTGGCAAAGCAGTTCTTTGGCGGCCTGGGCCACAATTTCATGAACCCCGCGCTGGTCGGCCGTGCGATGCTTCTGGTCTCCTGGCCCGCCGCGATGAGCCTTTACGTGGCGCCGGGCGCGGACGCCGTATCCTCGGCTACGCCGCTGGCCCAGAGCTTCTCTTGGACGGACCTTTTCATGGGCAACATCCCCGGCACCATCGGCGAGGTCAGCAAGCTGATGATCCTGGCGGGGCTCGTGTGGCTCCTGGTCACCCGCACCATCAGCATCCGGATTCCGCTGTCTATGGTCGCGGGCGCCTGCCTCGCCGCCTGGGCGGTGGGGGAGAACCCGCTCTCCGCGATGCTCTCGGGCGGGTTGCTGTTTGCCGCGGTGTTCATGGCGACGGATTACGTATCCGGCCCGCGTCCCGGCCCGGGGCAGTGGGTGTTTGGTCTCGGATGCGGCGTGCTGACGGTTCTGATGCGGCGCTTTGGCACCTATCCCGAGGGCGTGACCTTTGCGATCCTTACGATGAATGCGCTGACGCCGCTGATCGACCGGTGGATCCGGCCGCGCATCTACGGCCACAAGAGGAGGGAGCGCCATGCATAGGGATTTGGTCGGCGCGCGGCCGGACGCCGCGTCCCGGAAATTTGGCCTTGCCGAGCTGGCGCTGGCGGCGCTGCCCGCAGTGGCGGTGGCGAATACCGGCATGAACGGGCTCGTTCTCGGCGGGAGCGTGCTGGTGACGTCGGCGGGCGTCAGTCTATTGTTGTCGGCGGTGTGGAAGCTCATCCGCGAGGAGCACCGCGGGGTCGCGCTCTGGCTCTTTGCGGCCACCGTGGCTTCGATGGTTCAAATGATCATGACGGTGGCACAGCCCCGCCTTGCCTCGCCGCTGGGGCTCTATCTGACGCTGGTTCCCTTTCTCTGCGCGCTGATGGCCTACCCCGAGGTGCATGACGGTGGCCGCGGCGCAGGCGGCTCGCTTGGCCGCGCGCTGGCGCGCGGCGCGGCATACCTCGCGGCGCTGACGGGGATCGGATGCCTCCGCGAGGTGCTGGGAAGCGGCGCGGTCTTCGGCGTCAGCCTGGGCGATTCGTTCCAGCCGATGCGCATGCTTTCGTCCGCGCCGGGCGGATTTCTCGTCGCCGGCGTGGTTCTGGCGGTCGTCCGCGCACTGATGCCCAAGCGCGGGAAGGGAGGGGAGGACGCATGATCGATGGGATGAGGATTCTGGCGATTTTCTTTGGCGGCGTCCTGACAGACAATTTTGTATTTTCGCGCTTTTTTGCGGAGCGCTCGGCGCTGGGCGAGGACCAGTTCCGGACGTCCGTTCGGATCGGTGCCTGGGTGGCGTTGATGATCGCCCTCGTCTCCATTGCGACCAGCGCGCTGTACTTCTTCGTGCTGGTGCCGCTGAAGCTGGATTATCTGACCACGGCGATGTTCGCGCTGGTGATTCTGGCGGCGTTCCTCCTGTGCAATCGGGCGCTGAAGGCCAAAAACCTGCTGGGCATCGAAGCTCCGACGGCGCTTGGCGCGCTGATCGCGGTAATCGGCGCGGTGCTGGGCGCGGCGCTCTTCAGCGCGCAGGCGGGGTCCTTTCTGTACGGCGCGCTGACCGGCGTGTTTGGCGGCGCGGGTTTCCTGCTGGCGGTGGTGCTGCTGGCGGGCGTGCGGGAGCGGACGGCGCTCTCTGATGTGCCGGAGGGCCTCAGGGGCCTGCCCATCGGGCTGGTCAGCGCGGCGCTGATCGCGCTGGCGCTTCTCGGTTTTTCCGGATTTGGGCTTTGAGGGGCGGCGCGGATCCATCAATTGCGACAAGGAACGAATGTATGACGCCGAAGGCTTTGAGCGAACAAACAGGAAGCGGCGGGCGCGTCTTTGACGGGCCCGACCGCGGGCCGCAGGGTCGGCAGCCCTCCGTCATCGCGCTGGGCATGTTTGACGGCGTGCACATCGGCCATCAGGCGCTTGTGCGCCGTGCGGTGGACATTGCGCGGAGCCGGGGCTGGCGCTCCGTCGTCTATACTTTTGAAAACCATCCGCGCAGCGTGTTTGCCCAAACGCCGGCGCTGATCATGGATGCCGCCACCCGCCGCGCGGCGCTCTATGCGCTGGGCGTGGATCAGGTGGACATGGTGAAGTTCACGAAGGTGCTGGCGGAGAAATCTCCCCGCGCGTTTTTGCGGATGCTGCTGGACCGGTATTGCGTCCGGGCGGTGGTGGCGGGGACGGACTTCACATTCGGCTACAAGGGCGCGGGCGACATCCATGCGCTGCGCTCAATGGGCGGGGAGATGGGGTTTGAAGTGTACGAAATGCCCGACGTGCTACTGGACGGCGAAAAGGTGTCCTCGACGAGGATTCGAGCGGCGCTTGAGCGCGGCGATGTGGCCCTCGCCGCCCGGATGATCGGCCGATGATGCGTTGGGGGACGAATAAAGCCGTGGAGCGCGCCTATGTACTATGAGCCGTACCGACCCAGAAGACGCCCGAGTTGCCTCGGTCGTCTTTTCCGCATCGCGCTGCTTCTGGCGATCCTCTGGGCGCTTTTGATGCTGGTCGCGCGCCTGCCGCTTTCGATCGACCTGCCCGGCGGGCTTTCGCTGGACAGACTGTTTTTGGTCGGCCGCACCGACATTCTGCTCTTGGGCACGGACAACGAAGCGGGGCGGGGCCGCACGGATTCGATCCTGGTCGCTTCCGTCGGCAGCGGCGGCATCAAGCTGACTTCGATCATGCGGGATACGCTGGTGAACATTGAGGGCTACGGCAAGCACAAAATCAACGCGGCCTATCGCCTGGGGGGCGAGCAACTGGCCATGCGCACGGTGAACCAGGCTTTCGGCCTGAACGTCACAAAGTACGCGGCCATCGATTTTGAGGGCTTCTCCCATCTCATCGACAGCGTCGGCGGCGTGGCCCTGAACGTGAGCAAGGCAGAAATGCAGGAGATCAACAAGGGGCTGGACGCCACGTGGAAGCGGCTTGGCGAAGGCCGCCCCATCGATTACCTGAAGCGATACGGGGAAGATACGCTTCTGACCGGCCCGCAGGCGCTGGCCTACGCGCGCATACGCAAGATTGATTCCGACTATGTGCGCGCCAGCCGGCAGCGCGCCGTGCTGAGTGCGATGATTGAAAAGCTGCGCGCCACGAAGAACCCGGTGGTCTACGCCCGGCTGATGCAGACGGTGTTTTCCACCGTCAAAACCAACGTCAACGCGTTTGAGATTGGCCTGGAGGCCGTCAAGGTGCTGACAGGCGGGCTCAGTGTGGAACAGTTCCGGCTGCCCGCGGAGGGGGCCTATACCACCGGCACGGTGGACGGTGCATGGGTGATCAAGCCGGACCTTGAAAAGAACCGGAAGTTGCTGAACGCGTTTTTGCAGGATTCGGCATCCTGACGGCCGGCGCGGGTTTCGCGCCGGCCGCGCGTTCTCTCCTCCGGCGTCATTCTCCCCGGACGACCGCCTCGACAAAGGTCACGGGATGCTGAATAAGCGCCGCGGTTTCTTCGACCGTCCGACCCTCGGCAAGGAAGCGCCGGGCGACGACGGCCATGGGCTCGGCCACCTCGATGATGTGGCCGTCCGGGTCGTAGAGCCGGACGACGCGCTGCTGCCAGTCGTGCTTTTTCGGCGGGTGCACCCGTCGGATCTCCGGGCGCGCCGCGAGCTTTTCGAGGAAGGCGTCAAAATCCTCCACTTCGAAGTACAGTTCCATATTGTGCGCGCGGGGAATCACCGACTCCGGCGGCACGTCGATGAGCCATGCGAAATTCTGCTGAATCGCGAAGCCGCCGCTGAAGGTCACGTTCCAGCCGAGGTCCATCGCCACTTTCTGATCGAACAGGTCACCGTAGAACGCCTTGGACCGTTCCACATCGGCCACCGCGAGAAGCGCCGCTCTGAATTGCATAAGATCCTCCTTCTATACGCCCGTCAGGCGGGCGGGATTTACGGGCGGGCCGGCGGGCGGGATGCGGCCGGTCTGTTCGGTTGCCGGGGCGGACTCAAACTCGGTCATCATGCGCCGGTAGCGAAGCGGGAGATGGGTGCGCTGGCAGGCGGAATTTTTGCGCGGGCCGATCTCCACCGACTGATGGAAGCGGCGCCACAGCGCCCGCACGGCGCGCTCCACATCGTCCGGCTCGGGGAGTTCCAGCGCGAGCAGCGGCGCGATGCGGCCGCGTCCCCGCTGCGCCACCAGCGCCTCCCGGTGCGTCCGGTCGAAGATGACGAAGGCCTCGTTTGGATATCGGTCCAGAAAGTGCTGGGCGATCAGCGGCAGCACCCGATTCTTGGGCTCGATGACCGACGCCAGCACGCCGCCGCTCTCCGTAAACCGCACAAAGCCCAGAAAGAGGTGGGCTTCCCGCCCCAGGTGGGTGACGGCCGACAGAATCGGCGCGACCGCGTCGTCGTGGGCCATGTCCGTCACCATGCCGCCCTTGCGGTAGCCCAGGCGCAGAAACGCCAGCAGCCGCTTTTCCTTTTCCGGCATCGCTGTCAGCATCGCCCGCTCGACCAGGCGCAGGGCCTCCTCCGAAATGCGCGCGGGAATGGACTTCAGCACCCGCGCCGCCCGGAACGCGTCGGTCTCCACCACCCGGGTCGGGAGCAGCGACAGCTGATCGTCCTCGGGGCCCAAAATCGCCGCGGGAAGCTCCTTCATCGCGTAGCTTTCATACACGCAGCACAAAAACCCGTCCAGCGTGCCGTCGTAGCGGTAGACTACATCTGTCCTGTAAGGCATTTTTGCAGATCCTCCTCCGTGGGGTCGAGCAGCGTGAGCTGCACGGCGCGCTCGCCCAGCGCCGTCGCGCGGCTTGAAAGAAGGCTGGTCAGGATGGCCTGATCATCCAGGTGCAGCCGGATCAGCGGCTTTCCGGAGCAGGTGATGAAGTGCTGGGCGCGCTTCAACACCACGCCCATCTTTTTGAGCGCCGCGAAATCCAGCGCCCCATGCCTGCGGGCTTCCAGGATGCGCCAGGCGCTTTTGACGCCCACGCCCGGCACGCGCAGCAGCATCTCCTGCGGCGCGCGGTTTACCTCCACCGGAAACTGATCCAGATGCCCCACCGCCCAGTTGCACTTGGGGTCCAGCCCCGGGTCCAGATGGGGGCGGCGGTCGTCCAGCAGTTCGTCGGCGCGAAAGCCGTAAAAGCGCAGAAGCCAATCCGCCTGATACAGCCGGTGCTCGCGCATCAGGGGCGGCGGTGTGCCCACGGGGGGCAGCAGCCGGTCGTCGTTGAGCGGAATGTAGGCCGAGTAGAACACGCGCTTTAAGTGGAACCGATCATACAGCGCCTCGGAAAGCTTCAGGATGGTCCGATCATCTTCCGGCGTCGCGCCGACGATCATCTGGGTGGACTGGCCCGCCGGCGCAAATTTCGGCGCGTGGCGGTAGAGCGTCAGCGCCCGGGTGTTTTCCTGGATGCCGCCGGCAATGCGCCGCATTGGGCCGAGAATGTTGTCCCGGTTTTTTTCCGGCGCCAGCAGCATGAGGCTCTGCCGGGAGGGAAGCTCGATGTTGACGCTCATCCGGTCGGCGTAAAGGCCCATGCGCTCGATCAGGGCCGGGTCCGCGCCGGGAATCGCCTTGCAGTGGATGTAGCCGCCAAAGCGGTACTCCTCCCGCAGGATGCGCAGCGTTTCGATCATCATCTCGCAGGTGCGGTCGGCGCTGCCGTTGACGGCCGAGCTCAGAAAAAGCCCTTCGATGTAATTGCGCCGGTAGAAGGCCATGGTCAGGTCCGCCAGCTCCCGGGGATGAAAGGTGGCGCGGGGCGTGTCGTTGGAGCGGCGGTTGACGCAGTAGGCGCAGTCATACCGGCAGGCGCTGGATTGGAGCACCTTCAAAAGTGATATACAGCGGCCGTCTCCCGCAAAGCTGTGGCAGATGCCGCAGGCCGCGGCGCTTCCGATGGCCCCGCCCCGACCGGAGCGGTTTACCCCGGAGGAGGTGCAGGCCACGTCGTACTTGGCCGCGTCCGTCAGCAGCGCCAGCTTTTGCATCGCATCCATAAAAGATCCCTCGATTCACCGTAACACGAACATATGTTCTGATAAGGATTATAGCAGACGAAACGGCGCCCCGCAACCGAACACGCGATTAAATTGAATAAGAACGCGCGTTCGGGCGGAGCGCAAAGGGGATTTGGACGGATTATGTGTCGGCGGAGGGCTTTATCTGGGGCATGGCAACCGCGATGCCCTCCTGCGCCGGTCCGCTGATGAGCCGACCGTCATAGGCAAATCTTGAGCCGTGGCAGGGGCAGTCCCAGCTCCGTTCATCCTGATTCCAGCTCAGCTCGCAGCCCAGGTGCGGGCAGCGCGTCGTGACAAAGAACACGTTGCCCTCCGGATCCTTGTAGGCGCCCAGCTTGCGTCCGTCCGCCTCCACCACGCCGCCCTGTCCGGCGGGCAGATCGGCGAGCGGCCGGTCCGGCGGCGCGACGGCCAGCGTCAGCCCCTTCAGCGCCTGCGCGCTGTCGCGGGTCAGTTGCGGAAGCTCCGCGGTGGAAAAGCGCTGCGGCCGAAACACCGGTGCGTTCCGGTTGCGCTTTCCGGCAATGTCGTCCGCCAGGATTCTGGACGCCGCCATGGCGGTGGTCATGCCCCATTTCATAAAACCGGTGGCCAGGTGCCAGCCGGGGCGGGAACGCGCGTAGCGGCCGATGAAGGGCACGCCGTCCAGCGTGATGGCATCCTGCGCCGACCAGCGGGCGACCGCCCGAACGCCGGGGAAGAGGTGCGCCGCCGCGTCCATAAGCGCCTCGTACCGCCCCGCCGCGCCTTCGCCGGTGCGGTGGTTTTCGCCGCCAAAGAGCAGCACCTTGCCGTGGGTGCGCATCGAATGGCCGTCCGTCTCCAGGCCGATGTACATGCCGGGCAGCTTTGGCGCGCCCTCCAGCGCCACCACGTAGGAACGCTCCTGATGGATGCGGGCAAAGTAATAGCCGGGCTTGTTGACAAAGGGATAGTGGCACGCAAATACGATGTGGCGCGCCGTCACGGCATGGTCCGCGGTATACAGCCGGTTGGGCTCGACGCGCTCCACCCGGGTGTGCTCGTAGACCCGGACGCGCCCGGAAATCCCCTTCAGGAATTTGAGCGGATGAAACTGCGCCTGGTCGGAAAACTCGACCGCGCCGGCGGCGGGGAAGGGGAGGCCGCGCGCGGCCACCAGCGAGGCGGGAAGCCCGAGGCTCCTGGCGGCCAGCATCTCGGCCTCCAGCGGCGCGGCATCCCGCAGGGCGTACAAGAACGCGCTCTTTCGCGCAAAATCACAGGCAATGCCTTCGGAATCAATGATGCGCTCAAAGGCGGCGATGGCCTCCTGGTTCGCGCGGGCGTACTGCGCCGCCCTGTCGCGGCCGCATTGCCCGATCAGCCGGGCGTAGATGTGGCCGTGCTGCGACGTGATCTTGGCGGTGGTGCCGCTTGTTTGACCGCTTCCGATGCGCTCGGCTTCCAGAACCACCGCGTCAAGGCCGCGCCGGGTCAACTCATAAGCGGTCAGCATGCCCGTCATGCCGCCGCCGATTATCGCGATGTCCACGTCGAGATCCTCGCAAAGCCTCGGGCAAGCAGGAATCCGGACATCTGCCCAGATCGATTGCATGGACGCACCTCCCGCGCTAGGGTTCCCTTGGAGGGGCGCGGTCATGCGCCAAAGCCGCCAGCGCGCGCGAAAAGCCGATCCGCGCGGTTTACCGTCCTTCGGCACAAAAAAACCGCCGGCGCTTTGCGCTAGCGGTTGGAACCGATTCCCAATAGGATCACGAGGACGAGTGCCCCCACCAGGATGTAGATGATCAGATCCAGCGTCTTCAGCGGGATCTTGATCCTGTCGTACAGCCGGCGGCGCACGGCAAAAAGATCCTTGCCGAGGGGGGGCGCCTGCGCCCGCCGGGCCTCTTCGCGCCGGGCTTCCATTTCCCGAATGCTTCGCTTATCCATTACTTTTTGGCCAGGTACTTGCGTACGTCGATGGCGACCGCGATGATGATGATCAGACCGCGGATGATGTACTGGTAGTAGGCGTTGACGCTGAGGAACACCAGCGAGTAGTTGATGGCCTGCAGAATGATCGCGCCGATGACGACGCCGGGAATCGTGCCGACACCGCCGGAAAAGCTGACGCCGCCGATGACGCAGGCGCTGATGGCGTCAAGCTCATAGTTGAGGCCCGTATTTGCGCCGACGGATTGGATGCGGCCCGCCTCCAGGAATGCCGCGATGCCATACAGCACGCCGGAGATGATGTAGACCCACATGATGGTGCTGGTCACGTTGACGCCGGAAACCGCGGCGGCTTCCTCGTTGCCGCCGACGGCAAACATGTTCTTGCCCAGGCGCGTCTTCGTCCATATGATGTGGACGACCACCGCGCACAATAAGAAGTAGACGACCACCTTTGGGATCCGGAACGAGCCGATGATCCAGTTGCCGGCGGAGGTGTTCAGAAAGTCCTTGGTAAAGGTGGAGAGCGCCTGCGCGGTGCCCGAGGGCTGGGATTCGATATACAGGCAGTTGATGCCGTAGGCGATCAGCGAAGTGCCCAGCGTAATGATGAAGGCGTGCAGGTGCA
Source organism: Eubacteriales bacterium (assembly GCA_029974035.1). The sequence goes on from JARKQG010000135.1 coordinate 28,972, forward strand.
GCTTGGCGACGCCGAAGCCGTTGATCGCGCCGAAGAGCACGCCCACGGCGATGGCCAGCAGCAGCGGGATCATCAGGTTGACGGGTTCGGTGATCTGCGGGTACATGCGCTGCGCATAGGTGGTGGACTGCACCAGCGAAGCCGTCACCGCGGCGGAGAGGCCCAGCACGCGGCCAATGGCCAGGTCCGTGCCCGCCAGCACGATCAGCCCCGCGCACCCCAGCGCCAGAATGCCCTTGGTGGAGGCCTGCTTGACGATGTTGATCAGGTTATCCAGCCTGAAAAAATCCGGACGGATGATGACCACCGTCACCAGAATCAGCAGCAGTATGATGTACAGCGCGTAGTCCAGCAGCAGTTCTCCGACGCTCCGGTTGCCAAACCTCTTTTTTGCGTTTTCCATGTGCATCCCATCCTTGCTTGGTTATACGTATTGGGCGGCAAGCCGCATGATCGTTTCCTGCTCGCCGGGTATGTCGCCGAAGTCCCTGCCGCGCTCGACAATGCCGCTCAGGTGGCCATTGGACATGACCAGGATACGGTCGCAGATGCCGAGCAGCTCGGGCATTTCGCTGGATACCATGATGATGCCCTTGCCTTCCGCCGCGAGGTTCAGAATCAGCTGGTAGATTTCAAACTTGGCGCCCACGTCGATGCCGCGTGTGGGCTCGTCCAGTAGCAGCACGTCCGGCTTGGTCAGAAGCCAACGGCCGATGATGACCTTTTGCTGGTTGCCGCCCGAAAGGCTCTTGATGTGGGTACGCTTTGAAGGGGTCTTGACGTGGATGGACTGGATGACCCAGTCGGTATCCTCGCCCATGCGGCGGTTCGAAAGCAGAAATTTGCCGTACCGGGTGACGTTGGCGATGATCGAGTTGAAGGTGATCGTCATCTCCGGAAAAATGCCGGTGGCGCGCCGCTCCTCGGTCAGAAGCGCAAAGCCGTTTCGGGAGGCTTCGACGGGCTTGCGGTTCGCAACGCGCTTGCCCCGGAGGAGGATTTCCCCCCGATCCTTGGTATAGTAGCCAAAGATGGCGTTGACCAGTTCCGTGCGGCGCGAACCCACCAGGCCCGACACGCCCAGCACCTCGCCCGCGCGCAGCGTAAAGCTGACGTCGTGAAACGTGGGCTCGTACTTGCCGGAAAGGTTCTTGACCTCCATCAGCACCTTGCCTGGCTGGTTGGTCTTGGGCGGAAAGCGGTGGGACATGTCGCGGTTGACCATCAGGCGGATGATTTCGTCGGTATCCAGCTCCCGCGCCGGGCGGGTGGCGACCCACTGGCCGTCCCGCATGATGGTGACGTCGTCCGCGATGCGCAGAATTTCGTCCATCTTGTGGGAGATATAGATGATGCCGACGCCCTTTTCCGTCAGCCGCTTCATGATGCGGAACAGGTGCTCCACCTCGTTTTCCGTCAGGGAGGAGGTGGGCTCGTCCAGCACCAGGATCTTCGCGTTGTAGGAGACGGCCTTGGCGATCTCCACCATCTGGCGGCGGGAAACGGACAGCGCGCCGATCCGCGTGCGCGGATCGACGTCGATCTGCAAATCCTGGAAAATCGCACGGGTTTCCTCATACATCCTGCGGGTGTTGACAAAACCCCACTTGATGGGCAGGCGCCCCAGCCAGACGTTTTCCATGACGTTGCGGCGAAGCACCTGGTTGAGCTCCTGATGCACCATCGCCACGCCGTGACTCAGCGCGTCGTGGGGACCGGCGAAGTTGACCTCCTGGCCATCCATCCGGATGGAACCGGCGTCCTTTTTGTAGATGCCAAAGAGACACTTCATCAGCGTGGACTTGCCCGCGCCGTTTTCGCCCATCAGCGCGTGCACCGAACCCGCCCGCAACGTCAGCTGGGCGTGGTCAAGCGCCTTGACGCCCGGAAACTGTTTTTCTATGCCCGTCATTTCCAGAAGAGGAGCCTGATCCCGGGGAGGGGCCTGATCCCCGAGGGGCGCCTGGTTGCGATCCATACTCATCACCACACCTATATCTACGAATACGGGGAAGAGGCGCGAGGGCGCCTCTTCCCGCGAGGTTCAGATGCGAGCCAACCCGCGTAAATGTTACTCCGTGACCTTGGCGTAGGGGATACGGACCGAGTAGCCGTCGTCCGCCAGCTTGTAGTCGGTGCCGTCGAGCCATTCCTTGCCCAGCGCGCCGTTGATGGCGACGCGGATGTTGGCCTTGCCCATGGCGTCGCCGTCCTGCTTGACGGTGGCGGTCATGCCGCCGTTTTTGATGGATTCGAGGGCGGAGTCAACCGCGTCAACGCCGATGACCACGATCTTGGGATCGCCGTCGATGCCGGTGTTGTAGCCGACCTGGTTCAGCGCCGCCACGGCGCCCAGCGCCATCATGTCGTTGTTGGCAAAGATGACCTCGATCTTGTCGCCGAAGCTGGCCCAGGTGGCGGTCATGGCGTCCGTGGCCTTCGCCTGATCCCAGTTGCACACGAGGGTTTCGCCCAACTGCTCGAGCTTCAGGCCCTTGGCAATGGCGGTTTCCACCGAGTACTGGGTGCGGGCGATGGCTTCCGGGTTGTTGGGCTCGCCCATGAACATGATGTACTGGAGCGTGCCGTCGCCGTTTTTGTCAATGGAGGGATCGGCCGCGTACAAGTCGGCCAGGATCTCGCCCTGCATGTCGCCGGCTTCACGCGGCGTGGTGCCGATAAAGATGGAGCCGGAGTCCACGACAACCTGCTGCACGGTTTCGGCCGAGGGCTCCTTGTTGTAGAACAGGAAGGGCACATCGTTGGCCTTCGCGATCTCCACAAGGCTCATGCCGGAGGCGACTTCCGCCAGGTTGATGATGACGAAGTCCGGCTTGTTGGCGAACATGACGGTGGCTTCCTCAATCTGCTTGGCCATGTCGTCGTTGGCGTCCTGCAGGTCAAGATTGATCTTGATGCCCATCTCGGCGCCGAGTTCCTCGGCGTACTTCATCATGGCGGCGCGCACGGTGGAGCCGTAGGTGTCGTCAAACTTCCACACGAGGACGCCGATGTTGAGCTCGGTCTTCGCCGGCGCTTCCGCAAAGGCGGCGGTGGCGCTCATCACCATGAGCAGGACCAGCAGAAGGGATGCGATTTTCTTCATGAACCAATTCCTCCTTGAAGATATGCTGCGCCCACCTGAGGGGGCGCGCATTCCGGGTTCGCATTACGCGTTCGTTAACATTATAGAATACTTGCGGAATCGTTGTCAAGCGGATCTGTACAGGATATAGTTTCATTTATTCATCAAACTGTGGTAAAAAAATACGAAGTTGTGGAATCCAGCCGCTCTCCGGCCTTCAGCACCGGGCTGGGAAAGCCCGGGTGGTTGAGCGCGTCCGGCGGGAACTGCGTTTCAAGGCAGAGCCCGTCGTGCCGGCCGTACTTGCGGCCGCACTTGCCCGGCCAGCGGGTTTCGAGCATGTTGCCGGTATAGAGCTGCACGCCGGGCATGTCGGTGAAGGTATCCATTTGAATGCCCGTGGCGGGGGCGTAAAGCGCGATGCCCTTGCGGTAGCCGTCGCCGCTGAGCATGAAGTTGTGGTCGTATCCGCCGCCAAAGCGCATTTGCTCGTCGTCTTCGGCGTGGCGGAGGCCGTCGCCCAGGCGGGTGGGTTTGCGAAGGTCAAAGGGCGTAGCGTCCACCGGGCGAAGCTCGCCCGTGGGGATCAGGTCGGAATCCGTCACGGTGAACCGGTCCGCAAAGATCTGGATCACGTGGTCTTCGATGGTGCCGCTGCCCTCGCCGGCCAGGTTGAAGTAGGCGTGGTTGGTCAGGTTGACCGGCGTGTCCCGGTCGGAAACCGCCTGGTAGCGGATGGACAGGGCGTTGTCGTTGGAAAAGGTATAGGTGACTGTCACGACCAGGCGGCCGGGATAGTTTTCCTCGCCGTCGGGGCTGACGATCGAGAGCTTCAGGGCACTGGACGCTTCGTCCGCCTCCGCCAGCCACAGCTTTTTGTCAAAGCCGCTCATGCCGCCGTGCAGGTGATGTCCGTTGGAATTGGCGGCCACCCGGTACCGGACGCCGTTCAGCGTAAAAAGCCCCCGCCCAATCCGGTTGCCGACGCGCCCGATCAGCGCGCCCATGTAGCCCGGGTTGACCGGCGCGTAGCCGGAGATATCGGAAAAGCCCAGCAGCACGTCGGTGAGGACGCCGCCGCGGTCGGGCACCCGCAGGGACACCAAAATGCCGCCGTAGGTGGCAATGGAGACCGAAGCGCCGGTCGAATTTCTGATCGTATACAGGTCCACCGGGCGGCCGTCAGCCAGGCGGCCAAAGGAACTCTTGGAGATGCTCACGACATGCACCCTTCCTGTTGATATTGTGCAATGAAATTAACGATCATACTATACACCAACCGCGCCTTGTTTTACAAGAATTCTAAGGCCGAATTTTACCGCGTTTGTTTGAGTATTTACCGCCGTCAAGAATATTTACTTGACAAGAGGCCCTGCCGGCGGGTAAAATGATCCTTGCGCATGCGAAGCGGGGTGGTTTTTTGGAAAAGCGGGTGGAGCTCAACTGGCTGATGGATTTTTACGCCCCGCTCCTGACCAAAAACCGCGCAAGGCTTCTGCGGCTCTACTGCGAGGAGGACCTTACCCCCTCGGAAATGGCCGAGGAAGCGGGCATTACGCGGCAGGGGGTGCACGACGCGCTGACCAGGGCGCAGGCGCAACTGGAGGAATACGAGCGGAAACTCGGCCTGGTGGCGCGCTACCGGCGTCTGGAGGACGCGGTGAACGCCTGCCGGCAGGCGCTGGCGGACGTGACGCCCACGGCCGGCACGCAGGGCGCGCTGGACGAGGCGAAGCGGGCGCTGGACGCCATCGAGCGCATCGAAGGATAGCATGACAGCAAGAGGTGAGGCGCATGGCCTTTGAGGGGCTGACCGATAAACTGCAGGCCGCGTTCAAGAAACTGAGCGGCAAGGGCAAGCTGAACGAGGCGGACGTCCGCGAGGCGATGCGCGAAGTGCGCATGGCGCTTTTGGAAGCCGACGTCAACTTCGTGGTGGTCAAGGACTTTGTCCGGCGCGTGACCGAGCGCGCGGTGGGGCAGGAGATTCTGGGCAGCCTCACCCCGGCGCAGATGGTCATCAAAATTGTCAACGAAGAGCTGACCGGCCTCATGGGCGGCACGGGCGCCAAGCTGACCCACGCCTCCAATCCGCCCACGGTGTACATGCTGTGCGGCCTTCAGGGCGCGGGCAAGACCACCATGGCGGGCAAGCTCGCCGGCATGCTTTTGAAGCAGGGCAAAAAGCCGCTCCTCGCCGCCTGCGACGTGTACCGCCCCGCCGCCATCCGGCAGTTGCAGGTGGTGGGCCAGAACGCGGGCGTCGAGGTGTTTGAAAAGGGCCAGGGCGACCCGGTCAGGATCGCGAAGGAGGCCGTGGAGCACGCCCGGTATTACGGGAAGGACCCGGTCATCATCGATACCGCCGGCCGCCTGCACATCGACGAAAAGCTGATGCAGGAACTGCGCGACGTGCGCGCCGCCGTCCGTCCCCAGGAAATCCTCCTGGTGGTGGACGCCATGACCGGCCAGGACGCGGTCAACGTGGCCGAGACCTTCAATAAAGAGCTGGGCGTGGACGGCGTCATCCTGACCAAGCTGGACGGCGACACCCGCGGCGGCGCAGCGATCTCCGTCAAGGCCGTCACCGGCAAGCCCATCAAGTTCAGCGGCACCGGCGAAAAGCTCGGCGACATCGAGCCCTTCCATCCGGACCGCATGGCCTCCCGGATCCTGGGCATGGGCGACGTGCTGAGCCTGATCGAAAAGGCGCAGGACTCCTTTGACGAGAAGAGCGCGATGGACCTGGGCCGCAAGATCAAGACCCAGTCCTTCACGCTGGAGGACTATCTGGACCAGCTGGGCCAGATGAAGAAGATGGGCTCCATCACCGACATCCTCAAGATGATCCCCGGCATGGGCGCAAAGCTCAACGGCGTCGCCATCGACGAGGACCAGGTGCAGAAGGAGCAGGCCCGCACCACCGCCATCATCTCCTCCATGACCCGGATGGAGCGGCGCAACCCCGATATCCTGAACGCCTCCCGCAAGCGGCGCATTGCCGCCGGCGCGGGCACCACCGTGCAGGAGGTCAACCTGCTGATCAAACGGTTTGAGCAGTCCCGCCAGTTGATGAAGCAGATGATGGGCGGCAAATTCGGCCGCGGCCGGATGCCCTTCGGACTGAAATAGCCCGCATTCTTGCGATAAGCTATATTAAATGGAAGAACAGGAGAGGAAAACCATGGTCAAGATTCGCCTCAAGAGGATGGGCATGAAGAAACAGCCCTTTTACCGCATCGTCGTCACCGACAGCCGCAACGCCCGCGACGGCCGCTTTATCGAGGAGATCGGCTACTACAACCCGCTGACCGACCCCGTGGAGATCCGCATCGACCAGGAGCGCGCCAAGTACTGGCTCGGCAACGGCGCACAGCCCACCGACACCACCCGCGGCCTGCTCAAGAAGGGCGGCGTGCTGTAAGGCGCGCCGAAGGGTGACAATATGCAGGAACTGGTCAAATATGTCGCCATGGCGCTGGTGGAACACCCGGATCAGGTGAACGTGGCCCGCACCGAGACGGACGACGCCGTCGTCATCGAGCTGCGCGTCGCGCCCGACGACATGGGCAAGGTCATCGGCAAGCAGGGGCGGATCGCCAAGTCCATCCGCACGCTGGTCAAGGCCGCCACCATCAAGGACGAAAAGCCGACTTTTGTCGAGATTGTGTAATGCTGGACGAATACCTGGTCATTGGCGAAATTCTGAAGCCCCAGGGGGTGAAGGGCGAGGTCAAGGTGCGCCCGATCACCTCTGATCCCGCGCGCTTTGACGGCCTCACCCGCGTGTTCTTTCGGGACGAGTCGGGCGCTTACGCGCCGCAAAAGATCCGGGTCAGCCGCGTCGATTCCGACGCGGTCTACCTGACGGTCCGCGGCTGTGCGGACCGGACCGCCGCGGAAGGGCTCCGCGGCCGCCTGATCTACGTGGACCGGGCATCGGCCGCCAAGCTGCCGGAGGGCGCCGAATTCATCTGCGACCTGATCGGCTGCGTGGCGACGGACGACTCCGGCCGCCTGATCGGCACGCTGACCGACGTTTTGCAGCCCGGCGCCGGAGACGTATACGTGTTCCGGGGGCCGATGGGCGAGGTGCTGGTGCCCGCGCTCAAAAGCGTCTTTCTGGAGGTGGACGTGCGCGCCAAGAAGATGCTGCTGTCCGCCGCGCGGCTTGGCGAAGTGGCGGTGTTTGACGAATGACCTTCAAGGTGCTGACCATCTTTCCGGAGATGCTGCGCCCCGTTCTGGAAAGCAGCATCCTCGGACGGGCCGCCGCCCAGGGGCTGATCCGGGTCGAGCTGATCGACATCCGCGCCTATTCCGACCGGAAGCACAGGAATACCGACGACGACCCCTTCGGCGGCGGCGCGGGCATGGTGATGCTGGCGCAGCCCATCGTGGACGCCATCGAGGCCAACCCGGTGAAGGGCCGGCGCATCTACCTGTCGCCCCGCGGGCGCACGCTGACCCAGTCCGTCGTGGAGGAATTGGCCGCGGAGGAGGAGCTTTTGCTGCTCTGCGGCCACTACGAGGGCGTGGACCAGCGGGCGCTGGATCTGGCCGTTGACGAGGAACTGTCCATCGGCGACTATGTGCTCACCGGCGGTGAGCTGGGTGCGCTGGTGGTGATCGACGCGGTATCGCGGCTGATCCCCGGCGTATTGGGGCGGGAGGATTCCTCGGTGGACGAGAGCTTTTCCTCCGGCCTACTGGAGTACCCCCAGTACACCCGTCCCCGGGAATACCGGGGCCTTGCGGTGCCGGAGGTGCTGCTGGGCGGCAACCACGCTGAGATTGACCGCTGGCGCCGGGAGGAAGCCCTTCGGCTGACCGCTGCGCGGCGGCCGGAATTGCTCGAAAAGGTTTCGCTGGATGCGCGCGACCGCGCGTTTCTGAGCGGATTGACCCGCCGCGGCGCGCAGGCGGAAACCTGAATTTTACATTATGCCCGCTTGCGCGGGGGGCAGCCTCTGCGATATAATAAAGTTTGTGAGTTCGGACGGTCCGCTGCCGGAGCATGACGCCGCGCATGAACGTCCTTGAAGGAAGGAGGATCCCATTCATGAATGAAATCATCCGTTCCATCGAGAGCGCCCAGCTGCGTTCCGATATTCCCGCGTTCTCCATCGGCGACACCGTGCGCGTGCAGGTGAAAGTTGTCGAGGGTTCGCGCGAGCGCCTCCAGGCGTTCGAGGGCGTCGTCATCGCCCGCCGCAACGGCTCTGTGCGCGAAACGTTCACCGTCCGCCGCTCGTCCTACGGCGTCGGCGTGGAGCGTACGTTCCCGCTGCACTCGCCCCGCGTCGATTCGATCCAGGTCATTCGCCGCGGCAAGGTGCGCCGCGCCAAGCTCTACTACCTGCGCAACCTGAGCGGCAAGGCCGCCAAGGTGAAGGAAGCCAAGTAATTCCGAAAAAGCCGCGCGATGTGCGGCTTTTTTCTTTTTTTCATGGAGGACCTATGCCCGAGATCAACTGGTACCCGGGGCACATGGCCAAGGCCAAGCGGCTTCTGGGCGTTCAACTCAAGCAGGTGGACGCCGTCGTCGAGCTGTGCGACGCCCGCGCGCCCCTCGCCACCCGCAACCCCGATCTGGCGCAGATGAGCCGCGGCAAGGCCCGCATTCTGGTGCTGAACAAGGCGGATCTGGCGGACGAGCGGGAGACGAAGCGCTGGCTCGCCTACTTCCGGCGGCGCGGGGAGACCCCCGTGGCCCTCAACGCAGCGGGCGGCGGTACGCGGGAAATTCTGAAGCGGATCGAGCAGGCCGTCAAGCCCTCGGTGGACAGAATGCGCGCCCGCGGCGTGGCCAAGACCGTCCGCCTGATGGTGGTGGGCATCCCCAACGTGGGCAAGTCCACCTTCATCAACCGGCTGCGGGGTTCCGCCGTGGCGAAGACCGCCGACCGGCCCGGCGTCACCCGCGCCAACACGTGGGTGAAGGTGGGGCCCTACCTGGAGCTTTTGGATACCCCCGGCATGCTCTGGCCCAGGCTCTCCGATCAGCGCGGCGCGCGGGTTCTGGCCTATCTGGGCTCGATTTCCGATCAAATCATGGATGCGGAAAAGCTGGCCGCGAACCTGCTGGCGCTGCTTGCTTCGGTCGATCCCGCCGCCGCCGCGGCGCGCTTTCGGTTGCCGGAGGGCGCCCCGGAGATGGGCCCGGAGCAGCTTTTGGACGCCGCCTGCCTGGGTCGGGGCTGGCTGCTCTCCGGCGGGCGGCCGGATCTGGCCCGCGGCGCGGCGCTGGTGCTGGATGAATTTCGCGCCGGCAAGGTGGGGCGGCTGACGCTGGAACGCGCGCCCGAGCAGGAAAAGCCCGCCCAAGCCAAGGAAAACCAAGGAGCGGAGGACGGCCATGGCCAGGGAAACACCGGCGGAGAAGCTCCGCCGCATGACGCAGATTGAGCGCGAATACTGGGAAAAGGGCGTCGCCGTAGCGGGCATTGACGAGGTGGGCCGCGGCCCGCTGGCGGGGCCGGTGGTCACCGCCTGCGTGGTGCTGCCGCCGGACGCGCTGATCCCCGGGGTGGACGACTCCAAGAAGCTGTCGCCGGCCCGGCGCGAGGCGCTGGCCGAGGCGATCCTCGCCCGGGCGGCCCACGCGGCCGTCGCGCGGGTGGAGGCGGCCGAGATCGATGAAATCAACATTCTGAACGCCACCCGCCGGGCCATGGAAGCCTGCGCCGCCGGCGCGCCGGCGGGCGTCTTTCTGATCGACGCGGTGGAGCGGCTCCGCCTTCCCGCCGAAGGCCGCGCCATCGTTCACGGCGATGCCCTCTCCTACATGATCGCGGCGGCCTCCATCGTCGCCAAGGTACACCGGGACCGCCTGATGACGGAGCTGGACGCAATCTACCCCGGCTACGGCTTTGCCCGCAACAAGGGATACGGCACGGCGGAACACATCCGCGCGCTTCGGGCGATGGGCCCCTGTCCGGAGCACCGCAGGAACTTCATCGGAAGGATTCTGGAGGGGCGGGCGTGAGCGCGCGCCGGGGTGCCGAGTGGGAGGCGGCGGCCGCCGCCTACCTGGTGGACCGGGGCGCGGAGATCCTGGCGCGCAACTATCGGCGCGGGCCGGGCGAGGTGGACATCATCGCCCGGATGGACGGCGTCATCGCCCTTGTGGAGGTCAAACAGCGCGGCGCCTTTGCCCGGGGGACGCCCGGCGAGGCCGTCACCCGGTGGAAGCAGGCGCGCATTTCCGGCGCGGCGCTTCACTATCTGAAGGAGCATCATCTGCTGGACGAGCGCATCCGCTTCGACGTGATTGAAATCGATCCCGAAGGGCTTCGCCACATCAAGGGCGCGTTTTCCTATGTGCAGTATTCGTAAGATTTCCACGCAGGCAGGATTTTCGCGCCCCAGCGTGGAAATACTTTCGTCATATATGCAATCAGACGGAGCGTTTTTTCAGATGAAAAAAATTCTTTGGCTGGCGGTGCTGCTGGCGCTTTGGCTGCCGCAGGCGGCGCTGGCCGAAAACCTGATCGAAAACCCCGGCTTTGAGGCGGTGAGCGGCGGCATCCCCGACATCTGGCAATTGGATATGTGGGACCGGAGCAAGGACGTCAGCCTGCTGACCGCGGAGGGCGGCGCCTACGCGGGCGCCTATTGCGCGAAGGTGGAGAACCTTTCCCCCAACGACGCCCGCTTTACGCAGACCGTGCAGGTGGAGCCCGGCGCGCTGTACCGCATCACCTGCCGCATCCGCGCCGAGGGCGTGGGGACAGATGAGGATGGCGCGGGCATCTCCATCAAGGACACCTTTGCCTCGTCGGAGCTGGTGTACGAAACCCAGGGCGCGTGGGTGCCGGTGACGCTCTACGGCGTCGCGGGCGAGGACCAGACGGCAATCACCGTCATGGCACGGCTGGGCGGTTACGGCTCCACCAATACCGGCACGGCCTGGTTTGACGACTTTCAAATGGAAAAGGTGGACGGCGCGCCGGCGGATGCCAACGTCTACTCGTTCACCACGCTGTCCGCGGACGGCGGCGAGGACGTGGAATTTACCGAGGACGACGAAAATGGGCGAGGTCCCTACACGCTGCCGCTGGGCATCATCGGGGCGCTCTACGGCCTCATCATGGCCTGGGCCATGCTGGTTGCCCGGCGGAGCGAGCTGAACGATCTTACGCATCCGTCGCCCAAGCGGCTTTTGTGGACCGCGCTGGCCGCGGGGCTGATCGTGCGCGCGGTGGTGGCTGTCAGCGTGTACGGCTACGGCGTGGATATGGGCGATTTTTCCGCCTGGGCGGCGCGCATGGCGACGACGGGCCCCTCCGGCTTTTACTCGGCGGACGTATTCTGCGACTATCCGCCGGGCTACATGTACGTGCTGTGGCTCATCGGCAGCATACGCAATGCTTTTCAGCTGAGCTATGACAGCCGCGTTTTCTGGCTGATCGTCAAGCTGCCCGCGATTCTGATGGATCTGGCCGCGGCCTGGCTGATCTACTGGGAGGGCAGGCGCGCGCTGGGCGAGCGGATGGCGGGCGTTCTGGCCGCGCTCTACGCGCTGCTGCCCGCCGCCATCTTAAACAGCGCCGCCTGGGGGCAGATCGACGCGTTCCTGGCGCTTTTGATGGTGCTGACGGTGCTCAACATGGTTCGGGGGAAGTACGCCTGGTCCCTCTTCCTCTACGGCGTCGCGATCATGGTCAAACCCCAGGCGCTGATGTTTGCGCCGCTGGGCATCGCGGTGCTGGCGGTGGAAATCTGGCAAAGCGGGGAGCGGCGCAAGACCGCGCTGAAGATACTGCGGGCGGTGGGGCTGATGCTGGTCGTCATGCTGCTCATCGCGCTGCCGTTCATATCTTCGCTGCCCCGGGCTTTGATTGAAAAATCCCCGCTGGCCGCGGGCGCGCCGGAATTCCTTCAGCCGCTTCTGTGGCTGACCACGCTCTTCACCGGATCGCTGGACACCTACCGGTACATCACCGTCAACGCGGCCAACCTGTACGTGCTGCTGGATATGAACTGGACGGCGCTGGAGAACGCCCCGCTGTGGGGCGCCTTCGCCAACGCCATGATGTACCTGTCCTTTGGTTACGCGATCTTCCTCTACGCCCGCGGAAAGCGGCGCGACCGGCTGATGCTCGTCTGCGCCACGCTTTTGGCGCTCCTTTTCTCCTTTGCGCCGATGATGCACGAGCGGTACCTGTTCCCGGCGATCCTCATGATGATCTTTGCCTATACGGTGGATCAGGATATCCGCCTTCTGATCGCCATTGTGGCGGTGGGCCTGACCCAGTTCCTGAACGCGGGGCTGGTGCTCCAATCGCAGCATTTGATTGACGCGGAGCGCGACATCAACGCCAACATCGCCCTTCTGAACCTTGCGGCTGCGGCGCTGATGGCCTGGACCGCCTTTGACATCTGCGTCCGGAACCGCGTGTACAGCCTCACGCGCACCTACCGGTCGGACGAGGACAGGCGGCTGCTCCTCGACCCGATGATCAACCCCGCGGCCGACGGCTTGCTGCGCCCCAAGGAATGGAAGCTGGCCATGAAAAGGCGGGACTGGCTTTTGATGCTGGGCCTGACGGCGGTGTATGCCGTGGTGGCGCTGACCAACCTCGGCTCAACGCTGGCGCCCCAGACCCAGTGGACGTCCTCCCGGGCGGGCGAGCAGATCACCTTTGACCTGGGAAGCCTCCGTCAGTTCCACATGACCTATTACGGCGGCATCTGCGACACCGCCTTCACCGTGCGCCTTTCGGAGGACGGCGAGGTCTGGAGCGAGCCCCGCTGGGCGGTGTACGACCAGGGCGAGGTGTTCCGCTGGCTGTGGTACGCGCCCAGTGAGAAGGACGGGGAAGGTGGGTTCAGCGCCCTCGAGACGGGGTATCCGATGCAGACCGCCCGCTACGTGCGCATCGAGGCCGAGCAGGCCGGGCTGATCCTGGGCGAGATCGCCTTCCTGGACAAGGAGGGCGAGCCCTATCCGATTTCGTCGGTCTACGCCCTGGGCGCGGACGCGGGCCTCGCCAGCGACCCCACGCTGCTCATCGACGAGCAGGACACCGCGCCACCCTATCCGTCCTACTACAACGGCACCTATTTTGACGAGATCTACCACGCGCGCACCGCCTTTGAAAACCGGGAAGGCCTGCACACCTACGAATACACGCACCCGCCGTTGGGCAAGGTGCTGATCATGGTGGGCATCGACATCTTCGGCATGACGCCCTTCGGCTGGCGCTTTATGGGGGCGTTCTTCGGCATTCTGATGATTCCGGCGATGTATATCATGGCCAGGCAGCTGCTCCGGCGCTCCAGCCCGGCGTTTCTGGCGGCGTTTCTGATGGCGGTGGATGCGATGCACTTCACCCAGACGCGCATCGCCACCATCGACGTGTTCGCGGTGTTTTTCATCATCGTGATGTACATCTTCATGCTGCGCTACATCATGATGAGCTTCAACCACACGCGGCTGTGGCGCACCATTGTGCCGCTGGGCTTTTGCGGCCTCTTCATGGGCTTCGCCATCGCCAGCAAGTGGATCGGCATTTACGCGGCGGCGGGGCTGGCGGTGCTGTTTTTCTACAGCATCCACCTGCGGGCGCGGGAATACCGCTTTGCCAAGGCCAACCTGCGGCTGATGGAGGGCGAGCAAAAGCGCGTCGCCCAGCGCGCCGCGGCGAAGTTCTGGCGGAACCTGTGGGTGACGCTTCTGTGGTGCCTGGTATTTTTCATCGCCGTGCCGCTCGTGATCTACTACTTCAGCTACTACTGGCAGTTGACGCCGGACGGCACCTTCAACATCAAAGGCGTGTGGGAGATGCAAAAAAGCATGTACGCCTACCACTCCGGACTCACCGGCGACACGCACTTCTTCCGCTCGCCCTGGTACCAGTGGCCGCTGATCGTCAAGCCCATGTGGTACTACTCCGGCGCGGATTTCATGCCCGCGGGCTGGGTGTCCTCGATTGCGTGCATGGGCAATCCCGCGGTGTGGTGGGGCGGCCTCGCGGCGCTGATCTTCGTGGTCGTGCGGCTGTGCCGCAAGGCCTTCGGGGACAGGCGCTACATCTTCGTGGTGGTGGGCTTTCTGTCCCAATATTTGCCGTGGACGCTGGTGCCCCGGTCCACCTTCATCTACCACTACTTTGCCAGCGTGCCCTTCATCATCCTGGCAATCGCCATCTTCTTTGAATGGCTGCGGCGGGCGAAGCACGGGGTGTACATCCGGCTGGTATGGATCTACGGCGCGGCGGCACTGGCGCTGTTTGTGATGTTTTATCCGATCATGAGCGGCATGCCCTGCCCGCGCGCCTACGCGAACCTTCTGCGCTGGTTCGGGAGCTGGTACATCTTCTAGACGGGAGGGGGCGCGATCGTGCTGGCAAGCGTGCTCAGCTACGGCCTTTCGGGCATCGCCGGGTTTCCGGTGACGGTGGAGGTGAACCTCTCCGGCGGTCTGCCGGTGTTTGAGCTGGTGGGCCTGCCCGACGCCGCCGTCCGCGAATCCCGCGAGCGCGTGCGCGCCGCCATGAAAAACAGCGGTTTTGGCTTTCCGGACGATCGGCTGATCGTAAACCTCGCCCCCGCAGACCAGAAAAAGGAAGGCCCCGCCTTTGATCTGGCCATTGCGGTGGGCGTCGCGGCGGCGGCGGGGCTGATTCCGCCGGAGGCGCTCCGGGGGGTCGCCATCCTGGGCGAGTTGTCCCTCGACGGCTCGGTGCGCCCGGTGCGCGGCGCGCTGCCGATGACCATCTCCGCCCGGGAGGCGGGGCTGACGCGCATCGCGCTGCCGGCGGGCAACGCCCGCGAGGTCGCCTGCGTGGCGGGCATTGATATCCTGCCCTTTTCATCACTGAAGGACCTGGCGGCGTACCTCACCGGCGCCCTTGCCGTCGCGCCGCTGGAGGTGGTGGAATACCAAAAGCTGCTGGGCGAACGGACCACCGCCAGCGACTTTCGCTACGTCAAGGGGCAGCGGTTTGCCAAGCGGGCGCTGGAGATCGCCGCCGCCGGAGGACACAATGCGCTGCTTGTCGGCGCGCCAGGCTCCGGCAAGACGCTCCTGGCCCGCGCGGTGCCGGGCATTCTGCCGGACATGAGTTTTTCCGAGGCGCTGGAGGTCACCCGCATCCACTCCGCCGCGGGCATTCCGCCGGAAACGGGCCTTCTGACCGAGCGGCCCTTCCGCTCGCCCCACCACACCGCGTCGCCGGCGGCGATCGTGGGCGGCGGCGCAGGCGCGCTGCCCGGCGAGATCTCCCGCGCCCATCACGGCGTGCTGTTTCTCGACGAGCTGCCCGAATACCGCCGGGACGTGCTGGAGGTGCTGCGCCAGCCGATGGAGGACGGGGTGGTGACCGTCACCCGCGTCGGCGCGCAGGCCACCTACCCGGCGCAGTTCATGCTCATCTGCTCCATGAATCCCTGCCCCTGCGGCAACTACGGTTCCCGCAGCGCCCAGTGCCGCTGCACGCCCCATCAGATTCGCCGGTATTTGAACCGGATCTCCGGCCCGCTGCTGGACCGGATCGATCTGCACATCGAGGTGGAATCCATCCCGGCGGAGGAACTGGCCTCGACAGGGGGCGAGGAATCCAGCGCCGACATCCGCGCCCGGGTGGAGGCGGCGCGGCGCGTCCAGCGCGAGCGGTACGGAGGGCGCATCGCCTGCAACGCGCGGCTGGATGCCCAGACCCTGAACCGAAACTGCCCGATGTCCCCGGCGGCGCGCCGGCTTCTCAGGGGCGCCAGCGAGGCCATGGGCTTTTCCAACCGCGCCTACACCCGGGTGGTCAAGGTGGCCCGGACCATTGCCGACCTGGCCGGGGGCGGCGAGATTGCGCAGGAACACGTGGCGGAAGCGGTGCAGTACCGCGCGCTGGACCGGAAGTACTGGGGGTAGAGGTGTGGAATACTCCGCGATGGAGCAGTACTGGATCTGGCTCTCGAGCGTGGAGGGCATTGGCGTCAAGCGGTTTTATCAGCTGATGAGCCTCTACGAGGACGCCCGCGCGGTCTGGGACTCGGCCGGGCCGCAGATGGCGTTTTTGGGCGAAAAGGCGCTGCGAAACCTGATGGCCGCCCGCACGGAGCGCTACCTCTACGGGCTGTTTGCGGGGCTCGAAAAGAAGGGCATCGCGGCGGTCACGCGGCTTGCCGACGGTTATCCCGCGCGCTTGACCGCCATTTATGACCCGCCGCCCACCCTCTACGTGCGCGGCGCGGGCAACCTCAACGGCGAGCGGTCAATCTCCATCGTGGGTTCCCGCCGCGCCAGCCGCGACGGACGGCGCGCCGCCGCCGAAATTGCCGAGGCGCTGGCCCGCGAAGGCGTGACGGTGGTGTCCGGCATGGCGCGGGGCATCGATACTGCCGCCCACCAGGGTGCGCTCAACGGCGGCGGGCGGACGATCGCGGTGCTGGGCTGCGGCGTGGACGTGGTGTATCCGCCGGAGAACGCGCACCTGGCGGAAAGGATTCTCGAGACGGGCGGGTCGATCGTGTCCGAATACGTACCGGGCACCCGGCCGCTGGCGCAGCATTTTCCGGCGCGCAACCGCATCATCAGCGCGCTGTCCGACGGGCTCCTGCTGGTGGAGGCCGCGCGGGGCTCCGGCGCGATGCGGACGGTGGACTTCGCCCTTGAGCAGGGGCGGGAGGTGTTTGCCGTGCCGGGGTCCATCTATTCGCCGCTGTCCGCAGAGCCCAACCGGCTGATCTCCGAGGGCGCGGCGCCGGCGCTGGGGCCGTGGGAGATTCTCGAGCACTTCCGCTGGGCCCAGCGGCCCCGTACGGGCGCGGCCGGAAAATGCGCGCCTCAGCTCGACGAGGACGAGGCGGCGCTTGTCGAACCGCTCCGGATTGAGGAAATGTCCTTTGACGAGCTGGCCGCGCGCACCGGCTTTAACAGTTCAAAACTAAATTCTCTCTTGACAATGCTGGAGTTGCGAGGAATAATAAAACAAGTGCCCGGTCGGCTGTACCGGGCGGAAATCTGATTTCGTCCCGCATACGCGGATGGAGGTTCATAAATGGCGCATAAGCTGGTCATCGTGGAATCCCCGGCCAAGGCAAGGACCATCGGCAAGTTTCTGGGCCGAGGGTACAAGGTGGAGGCTTCGCAGGGGCATGTGCGCGATCTGCCCAAGTCGCAGATCGGCGTGGACATAGAGCACGGCTTCGAACCCCGGTACATCACCATCCGGGGGCGGGGCGAGATTCTGGACCGCATCCGCAAGGAAGCAAAGGGCGCCCAGAAGATCATCCTCGCGACAGACCCTGACCGCGAGGGCGAGGCCATCTCCTGGCACCTTTCGAAGGTTCTGAACATTCCGGAGGACGACGTCTGCCGCGTGGAATTCCACGAAATCACCGGCAAGGAGGTCAAGTCCGCCATCAAAAAGCCGCGGCCCATCAACATGAATCTGGTCAACGCGCAGCAGGCGCGGCGCGTGCTGGACCGGCTGGTGGGCTACAAGATCAGCCCGCTTCTGTGGGCCAAGGTGCGCAAGGGCCTCTCCGCCGGCCGCGTGCAGTCGGTGGCCACCGGCATCATCTGCGACCGCGAAAAGGAAATCGAAACCTTTGTGCCCGAGGAATATTGGAACCTGAGCGCCGAGTTTGAAACAGACGGCGTCAGCTTCTGCGCAAAATTCTACGGCGAGGGCGACCAAAAGACCGAGGTCACCAGCCAGCCGCAGGCACAGCGGCTGATCGACCGGATGCGCCGGGCGGACTTCGCCATCGGCGAGGTCAAGCGCTGCGAGCGGCGCAAGTACCCCGCGGCGCCCTTCACCACATCCAACCTGCAGCAGGAGGCCAGCCGCAAGCTGGGCTTTACCACCCAGAAGACCATGCAGATTGCCCAGCAGCTCTATGAGGGCGTCGATCTGGAGGGCGATGGCACCCAGGGTCTGGTCACCTACATCCGAACGGATTCCACACGCATCTCCGAGGAGGCCGTGGAGGCGGTGCGCGAGGTCATCCGCGCCGTCTATCCGCCGGAATACCTGCCCGAGGAGCCCGTGCAGTACAAGAGCCGCAAGTCCGCCCAGGACGCCCACGAGGCCATCCGCCCCACCGACATGAAGTATCGGCCGGAGGCGGTCAAGGCATCGCTGACCCGCGATCAGCTCAGGCTCTACAAGCTCATCTTCAATCGCTTTCTGGCCAGCCAGATGACCCCCGCGGTCTACGAAACGCTGTCCGCCGACGTGGTGGGAGACGGCCTTCGCCTGCGCTTCACCGGCCAGAAGAAGAAATTTGCCGGCTTTACCGCTGTCTATGAGGAAGTGCTGGATGACGCCCAGGCCGAGGAAGATGAAAACGCCATTCCCGCGCTGGCGGAGGGCGCGAAGGCAACGCTGGTGGACGTTTTGAGCGAGCAGCGCTTTACCCAGCCCCCGCCCCGCTACACGGAGGCATCGCTGGTGCGGGCGCTGGAGGAAAAGGGCATCGGCCGCCCGTCCACCTATTCGCCGACGATCACCACCATCATGGCCCGGGGCTACATCGCCCGGGAGAACAAGCGCCTCGTGCCCACGGAGCTGGGGCAGGTGGTCAACGATCTGATGCAGAAGAACTTCCCGGACATTGTCGACGTGCAGTTCACCGCCGGCATGGAGGAGGAGCTGGACGAGGTGGAGGACGGCGCCGCCGAATGGCGCCAGGTGGTGGCCGACTTCTACGGCCCCTTTGAAAAGGCACTGACCGCGGCGGAGGCCACCATCGAAAAGGTGTCCGTCGAGGACCAGGTTTCCGACGTCCAGTGCGAAAAGTGCGGCGCGATGATGGTCTACAAGATGGGCCGGTACGGGAAATTTCTGGCCTGCCCCAATTTTCCGGCCTGCCGCCATACCATGGCGCTTCTGACCGACATCGGCGTGCCCTGCCCCAGCTGCGGCGGGCGGCTGCTGGAGCGCATCAGCAAGAAGGGCCGCAAGTTCTACGGCTGCGAAAACTATCCCGCCTGCGACTTTGTGTCCTGGGACCTGCCGGTGACAGACAAGTGCCCCGTCTGCGGCGGCCGCATGGTTTTGAAGCGGGGCCGCAAGGGCGAGGTGTTCCACGTGTGCGTCAACGAAAAGTGCCGCACCCGCGTGCCCGTTTCCGGGGGGGACCAAGAGGCGGAGGATGAATGAGGTCACCGTCGTTGGCGCCGGGCTCGCGGGCTGCGAGGCGGCCTGGCAGCTGGCGCAGCAGGGGATATCCGTCCGACTGATCGAAATGAAGCCGGAGCGGTTTTCCCCGGCCCACCGGCGGGAGGGGTTTGCGGAACTGGTCTGCTCCAATTCCCTCAAGGCGGAGCACCTGACCAACGCCTCGGGCCTTCTGAAGGCCGAGATGGAGAAGTTTGGCTCGCTGATCCTCGCCGCCGCGAAGCGGGCGCGGGTGCCCGCCGGTACCGCGTTGGCGGTGGACCGGGACGTTTTTTCCCGCGAGGTCACCGCCGCGCTGAGCGCGCACCCGCGCGTTCGGATAGAGCGGCGCGCGGCTTCGCGCATCCCGGAGGAGCCTGTGATCGTCGCCACCGGTCCGCTGACCGACCCGGCCCTCATGGACGATCTCGCGGCGCTGCCCGGCCTGACGGCGCTCCACTTCTTCGACGCGGCGGCACCCATCGTGACGGCGGAGTCCCTCGATATGAGCCGGCTCTTCCGCCAGTCCAGAAACGACGGCGGCGCGGGGGATTACCTCAACAGCCCGCTGGACCGGGCGCAGTACGACGCGTTTTACGAGGCGCTTTTGAGCGCGGAGCTGGCCCCGCTCCACGACTTTGAAAAGGATTTGGTGTTTGAGGGCTGCCTGGCGGTGGAGATTCTGGCCGCCCGGGGCCGCGACACGCTGGCCTTCGGGCCGATGCGGCCGGTGGGGCTCGTCGATCCGCGCACCGGAAAGACGCCTTGCGCCGTGGCGCAGCTCCGGCAGGAAAACGCGGCGGGCACGCTTTACAACCTGGTCGGCTTTCAAACCCGGCTCAAGTGGGGTGAACAGAAGCGGGTGTTTTCGATGCTCCCGGGCCTTGAGCGTGCCGAATTTGTCCGCTACGGCGTGATGCACAAAAACACATACCTCAACAGCCCCGACATCCTGGGCAGGAACTTCGCCCTTTCCGGAAGGCCGATGACGCGCTTTGCCGGCCAACTGACCGGCGTGGAGGGGTATGTGGAGTCGGCGGCGTCGGGCCTTGTGGCGGGGCTGAACCTGGGCCGGGCGCTCCGGGACCTTCCGGAGCTCGACTTTCCCGGCGAAACGCTCCTGGGCGCGCTGGAGGCCCATGTGCGCACCAAAGACGCGAACTTCCAGCCGATGAACGCCAATTTCGGCATCTTGACGCCGCTGGGCGAAAGGGTCCGGAGCAAGAAAAACCGGTACGAGGCGCTTGCCCGGCGCGCGCTTTCGGCCATCGACAGATTATTGGAGGAAAATCCATGATTCGGGGAACCACCATCTGCGGCGTGCGCCGAAACGGCCAGACCGCCATCTCCGGCGACGGTCAGGTGACCGTCGGCGAGACCGCCATCATGAAGATGAATGCGAAAAAGGTGCGCCGCATTGCCGGCGGCAAGGTCGTGATCGGCTTTGCCGGGTCGGTGGCGGACGCCTTCGCGCTGAGCGAAAAGTTTGAGGAGAAGCTGACCCAGTTTTCCGGCAACCTGCCCCGGGCCGCGGTGGAGCTGGCGCAGGAGTGGCGGCAGGATAAGGCCATGCGCAAGTTGGAAGCGATGCTTTTGTGCGCCGACGCGGACAACCTGATGCTGGTTTCGGGCACCGGCGAAGTCATCGAACCCGACGACGGCGTGATCGCCATCGGCTCCGGCGGCAACTACGCGCTGGCCGCCGCCCGCGCCCTGGCGGAGAATACGCAGCTCTCCGCCGCGGAGATTTCCGAAAAGGCGCTTCGCATCGCCGCGTCCATCTGCGTGTACACCAACGACCACATCATCACGGAGATTGTCTGATGGAAAGATTGACGCATACGCTGACCCCGCGCGAGATCGTGCGCGAGCTGGACCGCTACATCATCGGCCAGGACGAGGCCAAGCGCGCGGTGGCCATCGCGCTCAGAAACCGCTACCGCCGGGCGCTTCTGCCCGACGAGATCCGCGATGAGGTGACGCCCAAGAATATCCTCATGGTGGGGCCCACCGGCGTGGGCAAGACCGAGATCGCCCGCAGGCTGGCGCGCCTGGTGGACGCGCCCTTTGTCAAGGTGGAAGCCACCAAGTTTACGGAAGTGGGCTATGTGGGCCGCGACGTGGATTCCATCATCCGCGACCTGGTGGAGGCGTCCATCCGCCTGGTGCAGGCGCACCACGCGGAGGCCGTGGGCGAAAAGGCCGCCCGCGCCGCCGAGGAGCGGCTGGCGGACCTGATCGTCCGTCCCGCCAAAAAGGTCAACCCCATCGACGTGCTGCTGGGCAACAAGCCCAAGGAGCCGGATGTTCCGCCGGAGGAGCGCGCCCGCGTTAGCCAGAAGCGCGAGGATGTATTGAGGGCGTTGGCAAACGGCGAACTGGAGCACACGCTGGTGGAGATCGAGGTGGCGGAAAAGCTTCCGAAAAACGAGATTCCCGGCACCGATGTCAACGTGAACGACATGCTGGGCTCCATCCTGCCCAAGCGCACCAAGCTGCGCAAGGTGGAGGTTTCCGAGGCGCGGCGCATCCTGCTGGCCGAGGAGGAGGAGAGCCGGATCGACATGGACGCGGTGTACTCCGAGGCCATTCAGAAGGCCGAGCAGGACGGCATCGTGTTTCTGGACGAAATTGACAAGGTGGCGGGCAAGAACGCCGGGCACGGCCCGGATGTGTCCCGCGAGGGCGTACAGCGGGACATCCTGCCCATTGTGGAGGGCTCTACGGTGCCCACCAAGTACGGCCCGGTGAAAACCGACCACATCCTCTTCATCGCGGCGGGTGCGTTCCACGTGGCGAAGGTCGCCGACCTGATCCCGGAACTGCAGGGGCGCTTCCCGGTGCGCGTGACGCTGAAGCCGCTGACCCGAGAGGACTACCGCCGCATCCTGACCCAGCCGGAGAACGCGCTGATCCGCCAGTATCAGGCGCTGCTCAAGGTGGACGGCGTGTCGCTGAGGTTTGACGACAGCGCCATCGACGCCATCGCGGAGTTTGCCTGGCTTTCCAACGAAAACAGCGAGAACATCGGCGCCCGCAGGCTGCATACGGTGCTGGAAGGCATTTTGAGCGATGTGGCCTTCAACGCCGGCGGCGGCGACGCACCCGAGGTGGAGGTTGTGGTGGACGCGGCCTACGCCCGGGCGCGGTTGGGCGACGAGTGCGCGGAGAAGGACCTGCACAAGTACATCCTGTGACCGGGCGCGGTTTGTGAGGCCCGCGGGCGTATGCCCGCGGGCCTTGTGGCGCTTCCCGCTCTTTACACCGGCGGGAAAATGCGGTACAATCGAATTGTGGGAATCCGCGCTCCGGCGCGGTCCTGAAGGGGAGGGGTTACTGTGCGGGCGTTATCCGTCATTCTGGGCATTGTGCTCATCGTCGGCGGCGTGGTGTTCATCGCAAGCCCCGGCGCCATGATGTTGGGCGTGGGTTCGCTGATCGGCCTTTTTATCCTGATTCACGGCGTGGGCTCGCTGATCGGGCACTACCGCTTTCGCGCGCTGGGCGACGGCTGGGGCGTCGCGGGCGCGATCCTCTCCGTGGTGCTGGGCATCCTTCTGATGACCAGCGTACAGCTTCAGCTGGTCACCAACCTGACGGTCGTGTTCATCGCCGGCATTTGGATGATGGCGGCGGGCGTGGTGCTGATGGCGACCGCCATCCGCATGTCCCGCTACGCCGTCGCAATGCCCTGGGAGCGGCCGAGCAGGGCCTGGCTGTGGCTGCTGCTGCTGGGGCTTATCCTGATCATCCTGGGCATCCTGGCCTACGTGCATCCGCTGGCGGGCGTGATGACGATGAGCCTTCTCATGGGCGTATATGTGATCGCCGCGGGCGTCAACCTGATCGCGCTGGCCTGCTGCCGGTCGGACTGGTGACGGCGCCGCGGAGTCCGGAGGTTTATCCATGATCAATCCTGTGGATGTCATTCTCAAAAAACGCGCGGGCCGGGCGCTGACAAAAGAGGAAATCGAGGCCTTCGTCGCCGGATCGGTGGACGGCTCCTTCCGGGAGTACCAGGTTTCCGCGATGCTGATGGCCATTGCCATCCGCGGCATGACGGACCGGGAAACCCGGGACCTGACGATGGCCATGGCCCATTCCGGCGAGATGCTGGACCTCTCCGCCATCGCCGGGCTCAAGGTGGACAAGCACTCCACCGGCGGCGTCGGCGACACCACTACGCTGATTTTGACGCCCCTGGTCGCTGCCTGCGGCGCGAAGGTGGCCAAGATGAGCGGGCGCGGGCTGGGGCATACCGGCGGCACGCTGGATAAGCTGGAGTCCATCCCGGGCATGCGGGTGGATCTCACCATCGAGCAGTTTGAGGCGCAGGTCAACCGCATCGGCTGTGCGGTGATCGGGCAGACCAAGTCCCTCGCGCCGGCGGACAAGCTGTTTTACGCCCTCCGGGATGTGACGGGTACCGTGGATTCGATGCCGCTCATCGTCTCCTCCATCCTGTCCAAGAAGATCGCGGCGGGCTGCGACGCGGTGGTGCTGGATGTGAAAACCGGCACCGGCGCGATCATGCCGACGCTGGCAGGTTCCATCGAGTTGGCCCAAAAGATGGTCGCCATCGGCAACATGACCGGGCGACGCTTTTCCGCGCTGGTGACGGACATGGATCAGCCGCTGGGTATGAACGTGGGCAACGCCCTCGAAGTGGAGGAGGCCATCGACGTGCTTTCGGGCCGCGCGGAGGGCGACCTTCTGGAGGTGTCGCTGATGCTGGGCGCCTACATGCTGGTGGGCGCGAAGCGCGCCGGGAGCGTCGACGAAGGCAAGGCCATGCTGCGCCGGGCGCTGGCAAGCGGCACCGGGCTGAAAAAGCTCGCGGAGATGATCAAGGCCCAGGGCGGCGATCCGGAGGTGGCCTACCACCCGGAGCGCCTGCCCCGGGCCAGGAAGTCCATGCTCTTTCGCGCGGAGACGGGCGGCTTTGTGCGGCGGATGCACGCCGAGCGGATTGGAAACGCCGCCCGGGCGCTGGGTGCGGGCCGCGAGCGCAAGGAGGACGGCATCGACCCCTCCGTGGGCATCCTGATGAAGGTGCGGCTGGGCGACGGCGTGGCGGTCGGGCAGCCGCTGTGCGAAGTGCGCGCGTCGGAGAAGTCCGACGTAGAGCGGGCGATGGCGCTCCTCGCCGGCGCGGTGGAGATCGGCCCGGAGCCCGCGCCCAGGCCGCCGCTGATCCACGCGGTGATCGGGGCCTGACCATGGACAGGGTTATCCTGCACTGCGACTGCAATGGATTTTACGCTTCGGTGGAGTGCAAGGACCGCCCGGAGCTTCGCGATGTGCCGATGGCCGTGGCGGGGGACCCGAAGAACCGGACGGGCATCATTCTGGCGAAAAACGAGCGGGCCAAGGCCTATGGCGTCAAGACCGCCGAAACGGTCTACGCGGCAAAGCGCAAGTGCCCGGCGCTGGTGCTGGTGCCGCCGCGCCACCGCCGCTATCAGGAGATTTCCCGGGCGGTCAACCGGCTGTACCTCGATTATACCGACCAGGTGGAGCCCTTTGGCATCGACGAGAGCTGGCTGGACGTGACCGGCTCTCTTTCGCTTTTAAGCACCACCGGGCCGCTCCTGGCGGACGAACTGCGCCGGCGGGTGCGGGAGGAGATCGGCATCACCATCTCCGTGGGCGTCAGCTTTTGCAAAATCCTGGCCAAGATGGGCTCGGACCTCAAAAAGCCGGATGCCACCACCGTGCTGACCCGGGAAAACTTCCGGGAGCGCATCTGGAACCTGCCGGCGGGGGACATGCTGTTTGCGGGGCGATCCACGGTGACGCGGCTGGAGAAGTACGGCATCCGCACCATCGGAGACATTGCCCGGGCGGATCGGGAGGACCTCGTTCGTCTGATGGGAAAGGGCGGCGGCCAGCTGTGGGACTATGCCAACGGCCTGGACGACGCCCCCGTGCTGCCCTTTGACCGGCACGACGAAGTCAAGTCCGTCGGGAACGGCATGACATTCCCGCGGGACCTGACGACGGATGAGGAGATTCGAGCCGCCCTTTCGATGCTGGCGGACGAGGTGTCCACCCGCATGCGCGCCCACGGCGTCAAGTGTCAGACGGTGGCGGTGCACATCAAGGACCCGGCCATGAAGACCATCTCCCGTCAGACCGCGCTCAGGCACCCGACGAGGCTCCAGGCGGAGCTCACCGAGCAGGCGATGCGGCTGGTACGCGCTCACTGGCGCCCGGACGCGCCGGTGCGCGCGCTGACGCTGACCGCCGCCGGCCTCATCCCGGAAGACGAGGACGCGGCGCAGCTGTCCATCTTCGGGGAGGACGACGAAAGGCGGCGGGAGAAGCTGGAAAAGCTGGAGGACGCGGTGTACAGGATTCGCAGCCGCTTCGGCCCCGGCAGCATCAAGGTGGGCGCGCCGGACGCGGTGCTGGGCAGAGAGCGCCCGCCGGAGCCCGGTGACGAATAGCGCGGCCGGACGGTCACGCCCACTGTCCGTACAATTCGCGCATCCAGCCGCGCACGTCCATGCCGTAGGCGGCGGCGAGGTTTTCGTCGGACAGCGCGGCCCTTGCCTCGCCGCGGGCGATGATCTCGCCCCGGTTCATCAAAATGGCCTCGTCGCCCCAGGCGCGGGCCAGGCTGAGGTCGTGGACCACGGACACCACGGAGCGCCCCGTGTCCCGCACCCAGCGCCCGATCAGATGAAACACCTCTTTTTGATAGGCCAGGTCCAGGTGATTGGTGGGCTCGTCCAGGAGCAGCAGCTCCGGGTCCTGGGCCAGCAGCTGCGCCAGAAATGCCCGCTGCAGCTCGCCGCCGGACAGCGTCAGCACGGAATGGTCCCGCAGCGCCGCCATGCCCGTGGCATGAAGCGCCCGCTCCACCTGGGTTTCATTGTCCGCGCCGGGTTCGGAAAACGGCCCGCCCCGGTAGGCGTAGCGGCCCAGCCGCACCACCTGGTCCACCGTGAAGGCATAGCCAACCGAATGGTTCTGCGCCAGAAGGCCCAGTTTTCGGGCCAGCGCGGCGGGCCTCAGCCGCGAAAGGTCCGTGCCGTCCATGAAGACCGCGCCCTCGCAGGGGATCATCTGCGCGATGGCGTTCAGAAGCGTGGACTTGCCCGCGCCGTTGGGGCCGACGATCATCAGCCACCGCCCCGAAGGCAGGATAAGCGAGGCGCGGTTGACCACCGTCAGCCTGCCGTAGCGAACCGTGACATCCCGTACATCCAGCATTCAGCGCACCCTTCTGGTCTTGAAAAAGATGTAGACAAAGGCGATCGAGCCGACGAAGGACGTGATCACGCCGATGGGCAGTTCCAGCGGCTTCAATAGTACGCGGCTCAAAAGATCCGCCAGCATCAGGAACACGCCTCCGGCGAACATCGAGGCGGGCAGCAGCCTGCGGTGATCGGGCCCCACCACCATCCGGGTCATGTGGGGCACCACCAGGCCCACAAAGCCGATGGTGCCGCCCACGGAAACGCTGACGCCGATCAGCGCCGAAACCGCGATCAGCACCCATCGCTTTACGCGCCGCACATCCACGCCCACGCTCTTTGCGTTTTCCTCGCCCAGCGCGAAGGCGTTGAGCTCGTTCGCATACCGCAGGATCACCGCGCCGAAGGCCGCCAGCGCCGCCAAAAGCCACGCGGCGTCCCGGGCGGAGCTGCCTGAAAGGGAGCCCATCGTCCAGAACATGATGGAGCGGACCTTTTCACCCGAAAAAGTCACGATCAGGCTGATGATCGAGTGGGCGAACATGGTGAAGATCACGCCCACCAAAATGATCGTGTTGGTGGACAGCGTGCCGTCCAGCCGCGCCGCCAGGCCCATGATCAGCGCCAGCGAACCGAAGGCGAAGGCCACCGCCATCAGGCTGGTGGCGCCGCCGGCGAGGCCCGGGATCGTCAGCCCCAGCGCGATGGCGAGCGTCGCCCCCAGCGACGCGCCCGCCGACACGCCAAAGGTGGATCCGTCGGCCAGCGGGTTGCGCAATAGTCCCTGCATCGCGCCGCCGGCCAGCGACAGCATCGCGCCGGCGAGCATCACCGAAACCACCCGGGGCAGCCGGACGTTCACGATGATCGAGGCGTTCATGCCGCCCTCGAGACCCAGGATGGCCCGGAGCGACTCCAGCGGCGGCACGTAGACGCTGCCCGCGCCCACGCAGAATAAGAGCGTCGCCAGCGCCGCCGCCGACATCAGCGCGTATTGGAGGGGGGAAAACCCCGGGCGGGGCTTCCTAATCGCCATAGGCGAAGTCGCAAAGATCCTGTGCCGCCTCGGTCAGCCGGGGGCCGGGCCGGGTCATGGCGTTGGAGTCCGCGGTGAGAATCCTGCCGTTTTTGACGGCGGAAACATCCGCCCAACCGGCGCGGGCGGAGATCTCCTCGGCGGGCGTTGGGCCGTCGCCAAAGTACATCGTGACGGTGACGATCAGGTCCGGATTCCGGGCGATGACCTGTTCCTGCGAGATCTCGGCCCAGCCGTCCACATCGGCAAAGATGTTTTCAAGGCCCAGCATTTCGGCCAGCTCGTTCATGAAGGTGCCCTTGCCGGCGGTCCAGAGTCCGTACTCCAGCGGCGACACCTCAAAATATACCGTGCTGGGCGCCGCGTTTTCGGGCACCTTGGCTATAACCGCGTCAAAGGAGGCGCGCATGCCGTCGACGAGCGCCTGGGCCTCGTTTTCCCTGCCCACCGCCTGGCCGATGCCCGCGATCGCCTGGTAGACGCCGGCGATGTCGGTCGCCTCGGTGACGAACACCGGCACGCCCGCCTGCTCGATGGCCTCCACCTGCTCCATCGGCTGCGCCATGGAGCTCATGAGCACAATATCCGGCTTGAGAGCCAGGATTTCTTCGATGTTCGTGTTGCCGCCGGAGCCCAGCACCGGCGCCGCCAGCGCTTCCTCCGGATAGTCGCAGTACTCGCCGCGGCCCACCAGGCTTTCGCCCGCGCCCAGCGCGAACAAAATTTCACACTCGGCGGCGGACAGCGCCGCCACGCGCCCGGCCGGCTCGGCCAGCGTGTGCTGGCGGCCCAGCATGTCGGTGGACTGGATTTCCGCCACCGCGCCCAGCGACAACACCAGCATCAGCGCGACAATCAGCGACAAAACCCTCTTGAACATGGTGATTCCTCCCATCGATGTGATAAAATGCGGAAAACAAAAACCCCTCCATGCTTCGGAGGGATGTCAATCAAACCCAGCCCCAGGAGCATACAAAGCGCACCAGGTCTCCCGGCTTGGCCTCATCCTACTCGGACGCCTTCCCGCCCATCGGGCGGTGGCAAAAAGTCCTTTCGTCCGCTTTACGGTTACTGGGATAGCCCGGAATTCTCATCCGCGTTCCCTCGGCGTTTCCGCCGGCACTTTCGTGCGTTTGCGCTGGCTATTCACTTGAAAAAAGTGTATCATAAAGGTGTGTGCGCGTCAAGGCACACGTCAAAAAGGGGGTACGATGATGATCGAAATTGGGATCAAGGGGTGCGCAGAAGCGCGCGTCGAGTACGGAAACACCGCTGAGGCGATGGGCAGCGGCGATTGTCCGGTGTTTGCCACGCCCGCAATGGTGGCGCTGATGGAAAAAGCCGCCAGCCACTCTGTCGCGCCGCATCTTGCGGAGGGGGAGACCACCGTGGGGGTGTCGCTGAACATCCGGCACAGCGCGGCCACGGTCCTTGGGGGCGCTGTGCGCGCGGAGAGCGAGCTCGTCGAGGCCGATGGGCGCAGGCTTTTGTTCCGGGTGACCGCCTTTGACGCCGCCGGGGAGATCGGCGAGGGAGAGCACGCCCGGGCCATCGTAAACCGAAAAAAATTCCTGGATCGCGCCGGCCGGCGGGAGCCGCAAACGGTTTGACCCGGGCGCTTCGCGAGAGAGCGCGTTCCCGGCAAAACACCGCCGGGAACGCGCTTTTTTGGTCGCGTCAGGATTCCGCCGGGCGGATGCTGACCTCGCCCGCGCACAGCATAAGCGTGCCCTTCTCCGTGTCCACGATCAGCCGGCAGTCGTCGTCGATGGACCTGGCCAGCGCGGTAAAGCGCTCCTCGCCCAGCGTCACCGCAACGCGCCTGCCCACCACCAAGGAACGGGCGCGGTAGCCGGCGAGAAACGCGCGCGCCTCAAGATTCCGGTAGCCGTAAAAGCCCTCCAGTATGAGCGCGGCGAGGCGCGCCCGGGCATCCTCCGGCGCCTTTTCCGGGTACACCGCCCCCGCGATGTCTTGTAGCGCCTCCGGAAAGCCGCCCGGCGGCGGGGCGAGGTTGACGCCAATGCCCAGCACCGCCGACTCGAGCCGGCCGTCCGCGCCGACGACGCCCTCCGTCAGGATGCCGCAGACCTTTTTTCCATCCCAAAACACATCGTTGACCCACTTGATTTGCGCCGACCGCCCGGCCAGGCGCTCCAGAGCCTCGGCCACCGCCACCGCGGCCGCGGCGGTGATCAGCGCCGAATCGGCCGCCTTCACCGCGGGCCTCAGAAGGATGCTCATGTAAAGACCCGTACCCTCCGGCGAAAAAAACGCCCGACGCATCCGCCCCCGGCCGGCAGTCTGCCTGTCGGCGATGACCACGAGCCCCCCCGGCGCTTTGTCGCGGGCGGCGGCCCGGATTTCATCGTTGGTGGAGGGGCATTCTGCCAGCGTCCGGACCCGGTAGAAGCCGCGGGACGCGCCCAGCCGGTCCGTCACGGCTCGGGCGGAAAGATTGGAGATGGCGGCGTTCATCCGATCACCCCGGTCAAAAATCTTTTGAATCACGCCTGCGTGAGAAACGCCCTCAGCGCCCGCAGGGTTTCGTATAGGTCCGCCTTGCTGACGATTTCCCAGGGCGCGTGCATGGACAATACCGGAAGCCCGGCGTCCAGCACCTCCATGCCGTATTGGGCGCACATGTGGGCGATGGTTCCGCCGCCGCCCTGATCCACCTTGCCCAGTTCCGCCGTCTGGAAGCACACCCCCGCGCGCTCGAAGATGCCCAGCACCCTGGCCACAAATTCGGCGTTTGCGTCGTTGGTGTCGTATTTTCCACGGGAGCCGGTGTACTTGTTGAGGCTCACGCCGCGGCCCAGAAACGCCGCGTTTTTCTTTTCGTAGGCCTCGGGGAATTTGGGGTCATAGGCGGCGCTGACATCGCAGGAGAGCATGCGGCTGCCCGCCAGCGCGCGCCGCGCCGCCAAGGATCCGCCCCCCTGAAGGTGGACGAGCTCCGCCACCGCGTTTTCCAGCGTCCGCGCCTGCATGCCGGTGGCGCCCACGCTGCCGATCTCTTCCTTGTCGGTCAAAATGGCGCACAGCGTGCGCTCCGGAATGCCGGGCGCGCCTGTCAGCGCCTCAAAGGATGCAAAGGCGCAGCTGCGGTCGTCGTGGCCATAGGCCATGATCATGCTGCCGTCCAGCCCGAAGTCCCGCGCCCTTCCGGCGGGCACCAATTCCAGCTCGGCGGACAGGAAGTCCTTCTCCTCGACGGCGTATTTTTCCCTCAGGACCTTCAGGACGTACGCCTTCACGGGCTGCTTCTCCTCACCGGCCAGGGGACGGGAGCCGACGATCACATCCATCGCCTCGCCCTCGATGAGCGCGGCGGCCTTCTTGTCCAGCTGATCCTTGGAAAGGTGTGCCAGAAGGTCCGATATGCCCAGCACCGGCTCGTCCGCGCCTTCCCCCACGGAGATGGAAAGGACCGAGCCGTCGGTTTTGGCCACCACGCCGTGCAGCGCCAGCGGCGTGGAGAGCCATTGATATTTTTTGATGCCGCCGTAGTAGTGGGTATCCAGGCTGCACAGTCCCTCCTCCTCAAACAGCGGATTCTGCTTAACGTCCAGCCGCGGCGAATCGATGTGGGCGCCCACCAGGTTCATACCTTCCTCCAGCGGCGCCCTTCCGATCAGAAACAGCGCGAGTGTCTTGCCCATGGTGAGCTGCATCAGTTTGTCACCGGGGCGAAGCGGCGCTCCGGATCGGACCGCTTCCGCAAGCGGCCGGAAGCCGCGGGCCTCGGCCTCCCGGAACATATGGGCCGCGCACTCGCGCTCGGTCTTGCCCGCGTCCAGAAACGCGCGGTAGCGCGCACTCAGCATTTCGACGTCGGCGAGGTCCGCCTCGGAATAGGTCAGCCAGGCATTTTTCGGCTCCATGCGTGCCTCCTTGAAGATGCGTATTCTGCCCAAACGCTTCCATAGTATCACCCGGGCGGAGGCGAGGCAAGCGCGCGGCGGCTTTTTCACGAAAACGTCATTTTTGGCGTGGTTGGGCGGTCAGGCGGCGTGTCTTGGGAAAAACGCATGATAATGTTAAGAAATTCAATGGAACGAACGCGCGCGGGCCGTTACAATGGAATAAGACGCGGCTGCGGCCGCCACAGGGAGGAAATACCATGACATCCAGAGAGAGGGTTCTTGCGGCCATCGCCCACAGGGAACCGGATAGGGTGCCGCTGGACATCGGCGCCACGCCCAGCTCCGGCATTTCGGCCATCGCCTATGAAAGGCTGATCCGTCATCTTGACCTGCCCGGCGCGCGCACGCTGGTGTACGACGTGGTACAGCAGGTGGCGCAGCCCGAGGAGGCGGTGCTGGACATGTTTGGCGCGGACGTACTGGACGTCGGCCGCGCGTTCAACGACCGGCCGGGGGACTGGTATCCGGTTACGCTGCCCACGGGGCAGCGGGTGTACTGGCCCGATTGGTTCCACCCGGAGGCGGCGGGCGGCCGGCTGGAATATCGGGATGAGCAGGGCGCGCTGATTGCCACCATGCCCGAGGGCGCCACATTCTTCGACCAGGCGGTGTTTCCCTACCTGGACGGCTATCCGGACGATTATTCCGGCCTCGACCGCGCGATGGGCAAGGTGCTGTGGCAGAAGCTGGCCCACAGCCCCTGGGACCATGCGGGGGAGGGGGACTTCTGGGGGAAGCTGCGGGAAAAAGCGCTGAAAATGCGCGCCCAAAGCGACCGGGCGCTGATGATCGTCTGCGGCTGCAACCTGTTTGAATGGGGCACGTTTCTCCGGCGCATCGACAACTTTCTGATGGACCTTCTGGAGGAACCGGAGCAGGTGGAGGCGCTGCTCGACGCGCTGATGGAGCGCCACCTGGCGACGCTGGAAAAGGTGTGCGCCGCGGTGGGAGACGTGTGCGACATCCTGCGCTTTGGCGACGACCTGGGGATGAATACCGGGCCGTTCATGTCCCCGTCCACCTACCGGGCGATTTTCAAGCCGCGCCACAAGATGCTGTGCGACTACGTACACCGGCACAGCGGCATGAAGACGTTTCTGCACTCCTGCGGCTCGATCTACCGGCTGATGCCCGATCTGATTGAGGCGGGCTACGACGTGATCAACCCGGTGCAGACCGTCACCCAGGACATGGAGCCGGAGCGGCTCAAGCGGGAATTCGGTCGGGACATCACCTTCTGGGGCGGCGGCATGAACACCCGCGCCGTGCTCAACCACGCCGCGCCGCGGGACGTGTACGACTACGCGCGCCGCATGATCGACATCTTTGCGCCGGGCGGCGGGTTTGTGTTCAACCAGGAGCACAACGTGATGCCCGACGTGCCGCCGGAAAACCTGGTTGCGATGTACCGGGCGGTGGCGGGGCGGCCGTTTTCCGGCTGACGGGCGTGCGGGGGACCGCCCGGAGTCATTGGCTTCGGACGGCGTAGGGCAGGCACACGGGCACATTCAGCACCGGATGGGGAATGACGGCCGCCTCCACGTCGAAAACGTCCCGAAGGTTCCGGGGCGTGATGACCGCCTCGGGCGTTCCGCGGCTGTGGATGGCGCCGTCCTTGATCGCGACCAGACAGTCGGAAAACATGATCGCATGATTCAGGTCATGGAGCACCATGACGATGGTCACCCCCTGCTCCAAATTGAGCCCGCGGAGCAGATGCAAAAGCTCCAGCTGGTGGGAGATGTCCAGATAGGTGGTGGGTTCGTCCAAAAACAGGATGCCCGTTTTCTGCGCCAGCGCCATCGCGATCCAGGCCCGCTGGCGCTGCCCGCCGGAGAGCTGGTCCATCTCCCGGTCCTTCAGCGCCGTCGTGGCCGTGCAGTCCAGCGCCCATCGGACGATTCCCCGGTCCGCCTCGGTCAGCCCAGAAAGCCGGGTGCGATGGGGAAAGCGGCCGTATTCCACCAATTCGCCCACCGTAATGCCGCCCGGCGTCTGCGCGCCCTGGGGCAGCAGCGCCAGTTTTTGCGCCACCAGCCTTGTCGGCATGTCATGAATGGACCGCCCCTCCAGATACACCGCGCCGCTGGAGGGTGCGATCAGACGGGACATGGTTTTGAGCAGCGTGGATTTGCCGGAACCGTTGGCCCCGATCAGCGTGGTGATCTTTCCCGAGGGAATCTCCAGATCGATATCCCGAAAAACGGGAAGGCCGTCATAGCCGGCCGAAAGCCCCTTGGTCGTCATACAGGATTGCACGTGCTTCGTCTCCTTTACGCCTGCCTGCTGAGCAGCCGGAGAAAGTAGGGCGCGGCCAGGACCGAGATCACGATCCCGACCGGTATTTCGATGGGCTGGAAGGCTGTTCGTCCCAGCGTGTCGGCGAGCAGCAGCGTGAGCCCTCCGGTCAGCATGGAGGCGGGCAGGAGCATGCGGTGCCGTCCTCCGACAAACCGCCTCGCCATGTGCGGAGCCACCAGCCCCACAAAGCCGATTCCTCCGCTGACCGAAATGCAGCTGGCCGCCAGGGCCACCGCGGCGATCAGCAGAACCCGCCGTTCCCGTTCCACCCGGACCCCCAGCGCAAGGGCGGCTTCTTCCCCCAGGAGGAGGAGATCCAGCACCTTCGCCTTGGCGAGCAGCAGCGGAATCAGCACCGCAAGGTAGGGCGCGAGCGCGCGGACCTGATGCCAGCTCGTGCCCCAGAGATTGCCCGCCAGCCACCGCGCCACGAGCTGGTGGCTGCTGTTTTCCATGTCAGAGGCCATGATCAGCATCAGCGCCGAAAAACCCGCCGAAACGCCAATGCCGCCCAGCAGCAGATGGGCCGGCCGGATCTTTCCGCCGCGCCTGGCAAAGCCGTACAAAAGGGCGGCCGCCAATAGGCCCCCCGCCATCGCAAACAGCGGCTGGTACAGCATGGCATCGATATGAAGGGCGGGGAAGAGCGTCAGCATCAGCATGGCGGCAAACCCCGCGCCGGCGTTGATGCCCAAAATGCCCGGCTCCGCCAGCGGGTTTCCCGTCACCGCCTGGAGGGTGCACCCGGACAGGGCCAGCCCCATTCCGCACAGGACGGCAAGGAAAATGCGCGGCAGCCGGATCGAAATCAGAATGACCGAAGCGTCCGGACTCCGGGGATGGATGAGGCTCAAAAGCATCTGCGCGCGGGGAATGGCCGCATAGCCGCTGTTGATGGACAGCAGCGCCGCCGCCGCCAGGGCGGGAAGCAAAAGCCACAGGAACATTTTTTGCCGGCGTTCTCTTTTCACGGCGCCGCCCCCTTTCTCCGGCGCGCCAGCGCCAGAAAGGCGGGGACGCCGATGGCGGACACCAGCGCGCCCACCGGCGTGTCAAAGGGCGCGTTCATCGTGCGGGCCGCGACGTCGGCCAGCACCAGCAGGATGGCGCCCAACAGGGCGGAGACCGGCAGGAGCCTGCGGTAGTCCTCGCCCGTCAGGAAGCGGGCAATGTGCGGCACGATGAGCCCCAGAAACGAAATGCCGCCCACCAGCGAAACGCTGGCACCCGCCAGGATCAGCACGACCCCGATGCCGGTCAGCCGGAGCGCGCGCACGTTGACGCCGAGCCCCGCGGCGCTTTCTTCGCCCAGCGCCAGCACCGAAAGGCGTCCCGACAGGGCGAGGCCGACGATGCCGGCGCCGGCGATCCACGGAACGGTCAGGCGCAGGCTTTCCCACGTGATGCCGGACAGGCTGCCCGCCGTCCAGTACGACAGGGCCTTTGACAGGCCGAAGGCGAGCGAGATGCCCTGGCTCAGGGCGGTGAGCAGCGCCGAAACGGCGGAACCGGCCAGTATGAGCCGGATGGTCCCCGGCTTCCGGCGGCCCACGCCCAGGCCGTAGACCATCGCCACGGCCAGCGCGGCGCCCAAAAACGCCGCGAGCATCGTGCCGGGGGCGGGCAGCGCCGGGAGCAGAACCGCCGTCAGCGCGACCATGAATCCGGCGCCCGCGTTGATGCCCAACAGCCCCGCGTCGGCCAGCGGATTCCCCGTCACGCCCTGCATCACGCTGCCCGCAAGGGCAAAGGCCGCCCCGGTAAAGCAGGCGGCCAGTGCCCTTGGCATGCGCATCTGGAGCATGACAGCGCCGATGCCGGACGATTGCCCGGGGTGCGCCAGCGCGTAAATCAGCGTCCGGACGCTTCCGCCCGCCACGCCGACGCTGACGGAGAACAGTACCGACAGGAGCAGCGCAGCCGTCATCAGCATAAGCAAGGCGGCGGTTCCGCTTCGCGTTTGCGTCCACCTTCCAGGCCTGAAGCGCCGCTTTTTCGGGCGGTTTGGCGCTTCGAAGCCCTGGCTATTCGACATTCGCGCGGTGAAGGATGGCGTTTGCGAGCTTTTCCATGTAGATCAGCTTTCCGTTCGGGGTGTACGCCATATCGTACTGCAAGTTGTTCGCGCCGAGATAGACGTTGCCGTTTTGCACGGCCTTCAGGTTCTGCCAGACCACGCTGTCCGCCGTATCGCCGACCTGCCCGTCGTCGCTGAAAAAGAAGATGTGGTCCGCGTCAATCCGCGCAAAATACTCGGCGTCGACGACCTCGCCCCATACGCCCTCCGGAACGCCGGACGAAGGCGCCAGCTTCAGCGCGTCGTACACCAGTTCGCCGGGCCCGCCGGTGCGATAGACGTAGTACGAACCGAAATGCACCGAGTTTGCCTCGAGAACGGCAAAGGTTTCGCTGCCGACGACGGAATGGACCGCCTCGGCCAGTTCGGCGGCCTTGGCGTCATACCGCTCCAGCCACTGGGCCGCGACGTCCTCTTTGCCAAACCATTTTCC
This sequence comes from Eubacteriales bacterium, assembly GCA_029974035.1. The sequence continues at coordinate 65,144 of JARKQG010000135.1, forward strand.
CAGCTGCTGGAACCGGCCGCGCCAGTTCACGAAATTGATGTCGTCCGTGAGCATGACGGTGGGCGCGATGGCCTTGAGCTGCTCGTAGACCTTTTCGCGCCGGATGTTCATGATGATGAGATCGGGCTTCAGTTCCGCAATTTTTTCGAGATTCAGATCGCCCACGCCGCCGGAATAGTTTCCGACGGTTTCAACGCCGTTTTCGGAAAAGTACGTCTGAAGGTAGGCGGGCACCGTTACACCGTCAAACATGCTGGTGTTGGCCGAGGCCACAAAGGGCATGCCCAGGATGATCAGCTCGTCCGCCGAGCCGGATACGTCCACAATGCGCTGGGGGTTGGCCGGGATTTCCGCCGTGCCCTTCATGTCCTCCACCAGGACGGTGCCGGACGGGGGCGCCTCGGTGGGCTCCGCGGCGAGCGCGCAGGGCGAGAGCGCCAGCGCCATCGCAAGGCAAAGAGAAAATAACCGATTTTTCTTCATGTTGGTCCTCCTTTGTGCTATACTGCAGGTGGTTAGCTATAGCTAACAACCTGCAGTATAATCCATGCCGCGCGACTTTTCCCCCCTGGGGCGGAATTTTTCTGCCCCGGGGCGGAACGGCGGCAAAGGGGGAGAACCGGTTGAGGCATGAGGAAGCGGCCTACCTGCCGCTCAAGTTCGAGGCATCGGACATATTTCCCAAAAGGATCATCGCCGTCCGCCCGGATGTCCACATCACGGTTTCCGGAGGCACCTTCCAGGCGCGCACGGAGCGGGAGGCGGGTACGACGGCGCCGGTGTTTGAGCTGAGCTACAGCCGCAGGTCGTCCCTAAGCGGGGAGGTCGACCGGATCCCCGTGGAGCTTCGTCCCGGCTATGCGACGCTTGGCTTTTTGGGGCGGGCCGATGGCCGCTGCGAGTACGCCGGCGGGGAGGAAGTGCTGCTTTACTCCATCTGGATTGGTCCCGGCGCCTTTGACCACTTTTGCGAGGCGGTATGCGGCGGCCGGAGCGCGGGCTTTCGCGCCTTTCAGACGGACGGCTACAACTGCCGCAGTTTTCTCAGCGACGCCCGGGAGGAGAGCATCCTTCATCGGCTGGACGCCCTCTTGTCCGAGGGCGCGGATCCCCTCAACCGGCTTCTTCTGGAGAGCCATTTGCTGGAGCTCATTTCCATCAACATGGAAAAGCTGCTGTGCGGGGATTGCCGCCGGGGCGGTTTGGAGGCGTTGACGAGGACCGACAGGGCGCAGCTGGACCATGCCAGGGAGATTCTGCTGCGCCGGCTGGATCATCCGCCCTCCCTTGTGGAATTGTCCCGCATGCTCCATATGAACGATTGCAAGCTCAAACGCGCTTTCAAGGCCTATCACGGGCAAACGGTCTACGAATTTGTGCGCGGGCAGCGCCTGGAAAGGGCCTTCTCGCTGCTGGAGCGGGGCGGCTGCAACGTGAGCGAAGCGGCGTTTGCCGTCGGATACACCAACGTCAGTCACTTTTCGGAGGCCTTTTGCAGGCAGTTCGGGGTTCTTCCCCGCGCGCTGTGCAAGACCGGGCGCTCCCATACACGTTGAATGGAGGATGCGCGCCATGACGGAGAGCCTGCTGATCCAGAAGGACATCTACGGCGAGGAGGTCGTCCGGATCTCCTGCGGGGAGCAATGCATCGTATACAGGGCTGAAAATGAAACGGGCGAGGGCGTCATGACCTGCCACAGCGTCTTTGACGGCGTGGAGGTGATCTACAACGACTTCCACATGGAGCGCTGGGCGCACAACAAGCGCCCCGTCGAAAACGTGCTGGAAATCAACCACTGCCGGGAGGGCCGCTTTGAGTGTGAGTTTCCAAACGGCCGGTGCGCCTTCCTGGAGGAGGGAGACCTGGCGGTCAACCTGATCACGAACCTTCCCCGCGCCTCCAGCTTTCCGCTGCAGCATTATCACGGCATTTCGGTGGTCATCGATCTTGACTGCGCCGCCGCGGGCGCCGGCATGCTGCTTCGGGACCTTTCGGTAGACCCCTGCGCCATCAGTGAGCGCCTCTGCGCGAAAAACAACTGCTTTATCATGCGCGAAACGAAATCCATCCGGCACATCTTTTCCGAGCTTTACACCGTTCCGGAGGACATCCGCCTGGGCTACATGAAGCTGAAGGTGCTGGAGCTGCTGCTCTTTTTGAGCGCCGTTTCCCCGGATGTCCGGCACGACGCCGCGCTCTACCACCGCCGCGCCCACGTGGACAAGGTCAAGGCCATCCGGAATGATCTGATTGCCCATCCGCAGGACAATCTTTCCATTGATCAACTGGCGGAAAAGTACCAAATCCAGCCGACGACGCTGAAGCGCTGCTTCAGGGCGATCTACGGCGTCCCCGTCCATACCTTCATCCAGGGATATCGGCTTCAGCTGGCCGCGAGGCTTTTGAAGGAGAGCGGCGAGCGCATCGCGGACATCGCCAACAGGGTCGGCTACGCCAACCCCAGCAAGTTTTCCGCCGCGTTCAAGGCGGCGCACCACATGACGCCCTCCGAATATCGAAACCATGCCTGAATGGATTCATCCCGACCCGATCGGGGTTGCCGGAGGGTGGGGGATGGCGCTATACTGTCCGATGCGGGGAGAACCCAATTCTCCGCGCATAAGTTAGTGATGGCTAACATATGAGGATTATGGCATGAGGTCGCAGGCATTGATCTATTGGAGCAAAAAGGCCTTTGAAATCGTTCTGACACTTCTGATCGTTACGCTGCTTTCTTTTTTGCTGATGCGCCTTTCGCCGGTGGACCCGGCGACGGCCTACGTCAAGCGCAACCGTCCCATCGTGACGCAGGAGGAGGTCGACGAGGCCCGCGTCATGCTGGGGCTTGACAAGCCGCTGCCCCTGCAGTACCTGACCTGGCTCAAAAACGCGCTGTCGGGCGATCTGGGCACGTCGCTGCGCACCGGCCACTCCGTCGCTCAGGAACTGGGCGGCGCGCTTCCCACGACGCTCGCCGTCGTGCTTTTGAGCGCCGCCGTGATGATCCTCGGGATTCCGCTTCTGGGATGCCTCCATTATCTTGCCAGAAAGAACATCTTCGGCCACCTGATCGTGCTGGTCCTGCTGGCCGGCGTGTCCATCCCGCCGTTTTACCTTGCGAGCGTCTATCTGGATGTGTTTGCGGTCAATCTTGGGGTCATCTCCGTCGCGGGAAACACCGGCCTTGCGCGCTATCTTCCGGCGGCGCTGTGTCTTTCGGTGCTGGGCATTGCGCTGTACGCGCTGATGCTGTCCAAGGCGATGCAGGCGGAAATGGGGGAGGACTACGCCATTTACCTGCGCTGCCGCGGCATTTCCGAGGGGCGGATCCTGCTGCGGCACGCGCTGCCGCGCGCGGTCATTGGGCTGGTGCCGAGCTTTATGCAGATGCTGGGGCTCTTTATGGCGGGTGCGTGCGTGGTGGAAAGCGTGTTTTCCCTGCCGGGGATCGGCCATCTGATCATCGTCAGCGTCATCCAGCGCGATTCTCCGATGCTCCACGCGGAAGTGCTGGTTCTTGCGCTGGCCTTTGTCGCGTTCAACATCCTGGCGGATGTGCTTCGGCGCGCCATGAACCGCCATCAGGCGGAGGAGGCGCGTTCATGAAGCGGACCCGGCGCGCGGTCTTTGTCCTCCTCCCGGTCGTTCTCCTGGTCGCCGGGGCGCTTGGCTTTCTTTTCAGCCCCAACGATCCGAACCACGTCGATCTCGCGGCGCGCTTTCTGCCCCCCGGCGGCGCGTATCCGCTGGGCACCGACGCCATGGGGCGGTGCGTGCTCTCGCGCCTTCTCTACGGCGCCCGGGTGACGCTCGGGATCACGCTGATCGGTTCGGGCATCGTGATCGCGCTGGGCCTGGGGATCGGCCTTATGATCGGGCAGCGGCAGTCCGGGAGCGTCGTCATCGAAAGCGTGCTCAACGCGGTCACGGCGATTCCGCCCATCGCCTATCTGATCATCTTCATCGGTGCCTGGGGAAACGGGATTCCCACCATGCTGATCGCGCTGGTCACCTCCAACCTGATGCGGGTGATCAAGCTGGTCAAGAGCCGGACGGAAATTGAACTGACGCGCGCCTACGCGCTGTGTGCCATTGCCTCCGGCGCGTCCAGGGCGCACCTGCTCTTTGTTCACGTGGCGCCCAACATTTTGCGCGAGGTGGTACACTTCGTTTGCCTTTCCTGCACGGACATGGTGATGGCCATCGTCAGCTTTTCCTTTATCGGACTCGGGCTGGGCGACGACGTCATCGACTGGGGCATGATGGTTTCCGAGGCCAGAAGCGTCTTTCTGCTGCGGCCGCAGCTCATCCTGTATCCCATCGGCGCGATCTTCCTCTGCACGCTGACGTTCAACCTGCTGGCGAGGATGCTGGAGGGGGGCGACCGCCGTGCTTGAGGTCCGAAACCTTACCGTCAGGGAACCGCGCGGCGCTTTGCTCCTCGAAAACGTGGGCTTTGCCGTACCCCGCCAAAGGGCAATCGGGCTGACGTGGGAGAGCGGCGCGGGCAAGAGCACGCTGCTCAAGGCCATCATGGGCATACTGGATTCGCGCCTTCGGGTTGTGTCGGGCGGAATCGCGCTGGACGGCCGGGCGCTTGAAAACCTCCCGCCGCGCCTGCGCCGCGCCTGCTGCGGAACAATGCTGGGCTTCATCCCGCAAAACCCCATGACCGCCTTTGACGGCCGCATCCGGATTGCGGGGCAGATGGTTGAAACATTCCGCCTCCGGCTGGGGCTGTCCGGGGCGGACGCGCTGGCGCTGGCCGCGGAATCCCTCGCGGCCGTCAACCTCCGGGATGTGGATCGGGTGCTCCAAAGCTTCCCCGCGCAGCTGTCCGGCGGCATGCTGCAGCGGATCGCGCTGGCGCTGGCGGTGGGGTTGAAGCCGCGGTACATTCTGGCGGACGAGCCGACCTCCGCGCTGGATGCCGGCAACCGCGAGATGCTGGTGGAACTGCTGGCCGGGCAGCTCGAGAGCGCGGGCATCCTGCTCATTTCCCATGACATCGACGCCCTGGGCGCGCTGTGCTCCGAGATATTTGTAATGGAGAAGGGGCGCATCACCGAATCCGGCCCGATGGACAAGCTGATCAATCGCCCCGAGCGGTCCTGGACGCGGACCCTTGCCGCCGCCTGCCAAAACCGCAGAAAGGGGGGCTTTTCGTGGACGGACTTGTGATGAAAAACGTGCGCAAGACCTATGCGAACGGCGCCTACACGGCGCTCGACGGCGTTTCCCTTGCGCTCGGGAAGGGCGAATGCATTGCGCTCCTGGGCGAGAGCGGCTCCGGCAAGAGCACGCTGGCGCGCCTTCTGATCGGCGCGGAGAAGCCCACGAGCGGCGAGATATTGCTGGACGGCGAGGACGTTGCCGGGTGGAGTTACCGCGCGTGGCGCAAGAAGCGCCGAAAGATCCAGGCCGTATTTCAGGATGCCTCCGGCACCCTCAACCCCATGCTGTCGGTTTACCACAACCTGGAGGAGGCGCTCGTCAACCTGACCGACCTGAGCCGCGCCGAAAGGCGCGCCCGTCTTTACGGCCTGATGGAGTTGACCGGCCTCGGGCGCGAACTGCTCCGTGTCCCGGTGCGCCAGATCTCCGGAGGCGAGGGGCGCAGGCTTTCACTGCTCCGGGCGCTCTCCGTCATTCCGGACTACCTGGTGCTGGACGAGGTGGTCAGCGGGCTGGACCTGATCTCCGCCGACCGGGTGCTGTCGGTCCTCGAGCGCTATAAGCGCGAGCACGCCTGCGCGTGCATCTTCATTACCCACGACATGGACAGCGCGCTGCGCATCGCGGACCGCGCGCTGGAAATGCGGGAAGGAAAAATCACTCGATTGGGCGAGAAAGCGCCCGGAAAGGATGAATCGCATGGTTTTTGTCAACTGGAGGGCTAGACTGGCCGCTATGCTGTGCCTTGCGCTTCTGGCGATCCCCTGCGCGGGGCTTGCGGAAGCGGGCAGCCCAAGGACGCTGACCATGGCCAGCGGCGCGGAGTTGAATACGCTGTACCCGCTCAACATGGACCCGCAGAACAACCTCGTGACCCGGATGGTCTACGAAGGGCTTGTCACCTATCAGGAGGGCGAGGTCAAACCGCTTCTGGCCGAAAGCTGGTCCTTCAGCGAGGACGGCACGGCGCTCACCTTCCGCCTGCGGGAAGGCGTGACCTTCCACGACGGCGCGCCCTTTGACGCCGAGGCGGTCAAGGCAAACCTGGAATTTTACCATGCCAGCCCCAACCATGGCAACATCAAGGCCGTCGCCAACCTGACGGACGTGCAGGTGGTGGACAATCATACCGTCACCATCCACTACGACGCGCCCTATTTTGCGTACCTGAACGATTTTTGCTATCCCGAGGTCGTCGTCATGGTTTCTCCCGCCGTGCTTGAAGCGGGAAACTTCCAGACGATGCGGGGGGTCGTCGGCACCGGGCCGTATGTATACGCGGAACTGGTCAAGGGCTCCCATACCCGCTTTGTGAAGAACGCGGCGTACTGGGGCGATGCGCCCGCCTACGACGAGGTGATCGTCCGGTACATTCACGAAGCCTCCTCCCGGCTCCAGGCGCTCAAAAACGGCGAGGTGGACATGCTGTTTGGCAACGTCCTCATCTCCTACGACGATTACCAGCAGGCGCTGGCGATGAACGGCATCGAGGGAATCATGTCCGAAACCAATTCGGAGACGAGAAACCTCGTTCTGAACGCGGCCGGGCCCATGCTGGGCGAGCTTTCCGTGCGCGAGGCAGTCGCATGCGCCATCGATAAGGCGGTCATCGCAAACGGCCTGACCTATGGGTACGAGGAAGTGGCCGATGCGCTCTTTGACCGGACCATCAAATACTGCGACGTTGCGCTGACCACCGTGCGCGTCCATGACAGGGAGAAAGCCGCGGGTCTATTGGACGCGGCGGGCTGGATCATGAACGAAGCCACCGGCGTCCGGGAAAAGGACGGCACGCCGTTGAAGCTTCGGTTCACCTACGATTCCGGCGAGGTGCTCAACAAGTCCCTGGCGACGGTCATCAAGAGCCAGCTCTCCGAGGTGGGCATCGATGTGGAAACGCAGGGCATGGACATGTACGCCTGGTGGATGGCCGCCGTCGCCGGGGAGTACGACATTACCATTTGGAACACCGAACAGCCCTATACCTCGCCGCACAACTTCTTTACGCCGATGCTGTCCTCCTCGCCGCACACCTTTGCGCTCACCGCGCTTGAGGGCGCGGAGGAATTCAAGGCCGCGATCCTCGAATTTGCCAGGACGGACGACGAGGCGCGCGTCCGGGAGATTTTCAATTTCCTCATCAACTACTCCAACGACAACGTGCTGGACATCCCGCTGACCTATGTGAAGGACATGATCGTCTACAACAGCCAGGTCATTGGCGGGTATGACTTTGGCAGCACGCCGATGTTCTTCAGCATCGACCGCCTGGTTTCAAAGTAGGTCCATCCTGCGCGAGACCGTTAAAGATGCGCCAACCCCTTGACAAAGGCGGCTCCTGAAGATAAGATATCAGTGATAGCTATCACTGATATCTTTTGGAGGGAGGCGCTTTTTTGCCGGCAGACGGGACGAGGCGGCGGTTTCTCACAATCGGCCGCCGGGAATTTCTGGAGAAGGGGTATCCGAACGTGTCGCTAAGGGGCGTGGTCCGGGAGGCCGGGTTTACGCTGGGCGCGTTCTACCGCCATTTCCCCAACAAGGAGGCGCTGTTTGAGGCGCTGGTGAAAGAGGACGCGGACGGGCTGCTGCAAAGGTATACGAGCGCGCATCAGACCTTCGCCTCGCTTCCGCCGGATGAGCAGATTGCGGACATGGCTTCGGTGGCGGGCGGCGGCTTCGGGGAGATGATCGGCTACATGCTGGATCGGTTTGATTCCTTCAAGCTGATCTTTTGCCGGAGCGAGGGCACCGCGTACGCCCGGTTTCTGGACGGGCTGATCGAGGGCGAGGTGCAGGCGACGCACCGGTTCATCGATACCCTGAACCGAAACGGCCATCCGGTGCCGGACATCGACTACGCGCTGGTGCATATCCTGGCGACCGCCATATTCCGGGGGGTCGTGGAGATTTTCGAACACGATATGTCCGTAGAAAGCGCGCTGCACTATGCGGAACAGCTTCGGGAATTCTACACGGCGGGGTGGGAAAGGCTGCTGGGGCTGTAGGGCCGGACCGGCCTTTTTCTTTGGCACCCGGTTAGCCAAAACTAACAAGATGCGCCGCCCCGGACGCCGGCCGGGACGGCAATCCTACGATAAAATGCGGAGGAACGGATATGGAAAAGAAAGCGGAAAAGGGCGCGGTCGGCTGGCTGATGGAGTGGGCCGCGCCCCACAGGAACGGATACGTCGCGTCCGTGATTTTGGCGGTTCTGGGGGTATTGTTCAGCCTCGCGCCGTACTTTGCGCTGGCAAAGATCATTACGGGGCTCATGGGCGGCCAGCGGTCGACGGCGTACTATCTGGGGTGGATCGGCCTGTCGCTCCTCTTCTGGGCTTTGCGCACGGCGCTGCACAGCGCATCCACCACGCTGTCGCACAAGGCCACGTTTGAAGTCATCGCGGAGATCCGCAAGCGGCTCTGCGACAAGCTGGCCAGGATGCCGATGGGGTATCTGCTGGACACGCCCAGCGGCACGATGAAAAACATCATCGTCGAGCGCGCGGACAGCATTGAAACCACGCTGGCGCACATCGTGCCGGAGGTGACGGCAAACCTGCTGGGGCCGGTGGGCATCATCGTCTTCCTCTTTGCGCTCAACTGGCGGATGGCGCTCGCTTCCCTCATCACCGTTCCGCTGGGCATCCTGTGCTACGCGGGCATGATGAGGGGCTACGAAGGGAAGTTCCGCCGCTACGTTTCGGCCAACAGGCACCTGAACGCCACCGCCGTGGAGTACATCGGCGGCATTGAGGTCATCAAGGCGTTCAACCAGTCCGCGGGCGCGTACAAAAAGTTCACCGACGCGGCCCGCGACGCCGCGGCGTCCGCCATCGAATGGATGCGGGGAACGCAGGGGTATTTTGCCACGACGATGTCGGTGCTCCCGGCGGTTCTTCTGCCCGTGCTGCCCCTGGGCTGCGTGTTTTACATGCACGGAGTGGTGAGCGCGCCGGACCTCGTCCTTTGCATCATCCTGTCACTGGGCGTCATGACGCCGCTGATCACCGTCATGTCCTACTCGGACGACATCGGAAAGATCCGCACCATCGTTTCGGAGATTGCCGAGGTATTGGAGCAGCCGGAGATGAACCGCCCGGATACCCCCGTCAGGCTGAATGGGAACGGCATTGAGCTTCGCAACGTCCGCTTCGGCTATCGTGAGAAGGAAGTGCTGCACGGGATCAACCTGGAAGTCCGCCCCGGCACGGTGACGGCGCTGGTCGGTCCGTCCGGCGGCGGCAAGAGCACCATCGCAAAGCTGATTGCCTCCCTGTGGGAAGTATCCGGCGGCGAGATTCGCATCGGCGGCGTGGACGCGCGAAAAATCCCGCTCCGCCAGATCAATCAGACAATTGCCTACGTCAGCCAGGACAACTACCTGTTCAACGACACCGTGCGGGAAAACATCCGCATGGGCAACCTGAGCGCCAGCGACAAGGCGGTGGAGGCGGTTGCCAGGGCCAGCGGCTGCCATGACTTCATCATGAAGCTTGAAAAGGGCTACGATACCGTCGTGGGCGGCGCCGGCGGCCACCTGTCCGGCGGCGAGCGCCAGCGCGTGGCCATCGCCCGCGCCATGCTCAAGGACGCGCCCATCGTGATCCTGGACGAAGCCACCGCCTACACCGATCCCGAAAACGAGGCCGTCATTCAGGCCGCCGTGGCAAGGCTGGTTCGGGGAAAGACTTTGATCGTCATCGCCCACCGCCTCTCCACCATCGTGGATTCGGACGCCATTGTGGTCGTCAAAGACGGCGCCATCGAGGCGCAGGGCACCCACGCGCAGCTCCTCGAAGGCTGCGCGCTCTACCGCGACATGTGGCAGGCGCACATGGAAGCCAAGGACGAGGGGGAGGAAAGGCAATGCTGAACATCTTTCGCAAGTTCTTCAATTTCAGCGGCGATCAGAAAGGGCGGTTTTACCGCTCGCTCGTCTACTTCTTCTTTCAATCGGTGTTCGAGGCCATCCGCATCTCCGCCATCGCGGCGGTGCTTACGGCGCTGGTTGAGGGCAATGTGACGGGGCGGACGGCGCTTGTAAGCCTTGGCATCATGGTGCTCAGCGTCGCGGGCTGCGCTTTCACGCAGGCCAGGAGCACCATGGCGCAGACCGTGGCGGGCTACACCGTGTGCGCCAACAAGCGCGTGGAGATCGGCGAGCGGCTCAAATACATGCCCATGGGCTATTTCAACGCAAACAACCTGGGCTACATCGCCTCCGTCACCACCAACACGCTGGAGAGCCTGCAAGATGTGGCCACGCGCGTGATCCTGATCTATCTTCAGGGCGTCATGACCACCGCCGTCATCTGTCTGTCGCTGTTTTTCTTCGACTGGCGCATCGGCCTCGTGGCGTCCGCGGGCGCGGCGCTGTTCTTCGTCATCAACGCCGCCATGCAGCGGGCATCCAGAAGCATTTCTCCCAGAAAGGTCGCGTCGGACACGCGCCTGGTGGACGCGGTGCTGGAATACGTGCAGGGCATTGGTGTGGTCAAGGGCTACAACCTGTCGGCGCAGGCCGGGCAGAAGGTCAAGGGGGAGATCGACGAGGCCGACAGGGTATGCTTTGGCATGGAACGGACCTTCATCCCGTACGTGGCGCTTCAGTCGCTTTCGTTTAAGGTGTTCGGCCTTTTGATGATGCTGTGCGCCATCCTGTTTTACCTGAACGGCACCATGACGCTGGTGAACGCCATCCTGATGCTCGTCTGCACGTTCATCGTGTACGGAAAGCTGGAGTCCGCGGGCATGTATTCGGCGCTTTTGCGCGTGGTTGACCAGTCCGTGGACAAGGTGCAGGAAATCTTCAACACGCCGGTCATGGACGAAAAGGGGCGGGATATCCGGGCCGAAAGCGCGAACATCGAGGGGAAAAACGTCAGCTTTTCATATGACACGCGCAAGATCATCGATGATGTGAGCTTTGCCATCCCGGAACGGACCACCACCGCCATCGTCGGCCCCTCCGGCGGAGGCAAGACCACGCTCACCAGCCTGATCGCCCGGTTCTGGGATGTGGACAGCGGCACCATCACGCTGGACGGCCGGGACGTGCGCGACTACACGCTGGATAGCCTTTTGAATAATTATTCAATGGTGTTCCAGAACGTGTACCTGTTTAACGATACCATCGAAAACAACATCAAGTTCGGAACGCCCGGCGCGACCCGCGCCCAGGTGGAGGAAGCGGCGAAAAAGGCCTGCTGCCACGATTTCATCCAGGCGCTGCCGGACGGCTACGACACCGTCATCGGCGAAGGCGGGGCAACCATTTCCGGCGGTGAAAAGCAGCGCGTTTCCATCGCCCGCGCCATGCTGAAGGACGCGCCCGTCATCATTCTGGACGAGGCCACCGCCAACGTGGACCCCGAAAACGAGAAGCACCTCCTGGACGCCATCCGCGCGCTGACCCGCGACAAGACCATCATCATGATTGCCCACCGGCTGAAGACCGTGCGCCACGCAAGTCAGATTCTGGTGGTGGACGGCGGAAGAATCGTCCAGCGCGGCACCCACGCCCAGCTGATGGCCGAGGGCGGCCTGTACCGGGACTTTGTGGATATGCGCGAAAAGAGCATCGGTTGGAAGTTGGGCGCGTAAACGGCTGCGCCCCAAAAAGCGGCGCAGGGTTTTCGTGCCCCGAGTGCATGAAAACCCTGCGCCTTGGCCCTCCGCGGGCCAAGGCGTCAGCGGATGACCCGCTTTAAGGGCTTCCAGATGAGAAGGGCGATGGCGAAGTCGATCATGCTGTGGACGACGCTGCCGACGCCGACCAGCAGCAGAACGGTTTTGACATAGCCGCCGCCGTAATAGGCGGCGCTCATGGCGCTGCTCAGGTAGAAGGGGGTGACGGCGAGCACTTCGCACAGTCCGTGGATGAGG
>JARKQG010000120.1 GCA_029974035.1 Eubacteriales bacterium
GAAACGTGGAGATTGACGCCCGTTGGCAGGGCGGCGCGCTGACCTTGGCGCGGCTTACGCCCCGGGTGGACGGCGAGATCCGCCTCGCGGGCATGGCGGGCTTTGCGCTCTCCGGCGGGGACGCCCGGGCGGAGGCCGGCGGGGACACCATCATCCTGATGGCAAAGGCCGGCCAGACCTATCAGATTGCGAGGGGTATTTCGACGTGTGCTGCCTGGACTACACGCGCCTGGGCGGGGCGATGGACCGCCTCCGGGCGCTGATGGAACGCACGGAACAGGTTCGCATCCTTCGCGAGGGCACCGACCTTTGCTTCTCGATCCGCGGCGTGCCCAAGGCGTGCTCCAAGGGCGAGCGCAACGTGCCCGACGGCGAGGTCTACACCGCGCCCGTCCGGGCTTCGGTCAACGGCACCATCGCCTTTAACGTGCCCTCCACCTTTCAGGGCGTGCGCTTCGAGGGGGTGCGCCTCCGGTTTGAAAACGGCCGGGTGGCGTGGGCGGAGTCCAGCCGTCCGGAGGCGCTGAACCGGATTCTGGATACCGATTCGGGCGCGCGCTTTGTCGGCGAATTCGCCTTTGGCGTAAACCCGCGGCTTTTGACGCCCATCGGGCAGACGCTCTTTGACGAGAAGATCGCCGGCAGCGTCCACCTGGCGCTGGGCCACGCGCTGGACCTCACCGATAACGGCAACCGCTCCGCCATCCATTGGGACCTGGTGGCCATTCTGCGCCCGGATTTCGGCGGCGGTGAAGTGTACTTTGACGGCGCGCTGATCCAGAAGGACGGCCGCTTTCTGCCCGGAGAACTCGAGGATCTGAACCCTTCAGTTTTGTAAAAAGGGGAAGAATCGACATGCATACGATCGATACGGTATACTGCGCGGCCATTACCCCGATGAATTACGACCAGTCCGTGGACCTGGCCGGGCTCGTCCGGAACATCCGCTGGTACCGCGAGCAGGGGCTCGGAGGGGTGCTCGTCTGCGGGGGCACGGGCGAATTCGTCAGCCTGACCTTTGAGGAACGCCAGGCGGTGGTGGCGGCGGCCGCGCGGGAGATCGCCGGGCAATGCGGCTTCATGGTGGGCTGCGCCGCGGAAACGACCCGGGAGGCCGTGCTGCACGCGCAGCATGCGCAGGTGTGCGGCGCGGACGGGCTTTTGTTGATCGCCCCCTACTACTTCAAACCCTCGAAGGACGAGCTCGCCGCCCACATGCGCGCGGTGGCGCGGGCGGTATCCATCCCCGTGGTGCTGTACAACAACCCCGGCGCCTGCGGCAGCGACCTGACGCCGGAGATCATCGCGGACCTTGCCGCCGGGCCCAACATCGCCGGCGTGAAGGAAGCCACCGGCGACCTGCGGCGGGTGGACGAGATTCGCCGCCTTTGTCCGGAGGATTTCCGCGTGGTGTGCGGCTGCGACTATTTGGCCTGCGATATTCTGGAAAAGGGCGGTGCCGGCTGGATCTCCATCACCGCCAACGCGCTGCCCGGCCCGTCCCAGCACCTCTTTGACCGCGCGCGCTCCGGTGACCACGCCGCCGCGCGGCGCGTCATGGAGCGGTATCTGCCCCTCTACACCGTCTGCGAGCAGCCCTACAAGGCCATCCAGACCGTCAAGTTCATGATGGAGGCGCTGGGCTGCGCCAGCGGCCCCAGCCGCCTGCCCCGCCAGCCGCTGACGGAAGGCGAAAAGGCCGGCGTGCTGGCGATGATGCGAGAAGCGGGCCTTCCGGCCTGACGGGAGGAATCATCCATGACGAGCCATTCCCCCGGCCTTTTTACCGATGTGATCGGCCCGGTGATGCGCGGCCCCTCCAGTTCCCACGTGGCGGCGGCACACCGGATCGGCAGCATCGTGCGGCAGTCGCTCGCGGACGCACCCGCGGGCGCGGTGGTGGACTTTGACACCGCCGGGTCCCTCGCCAAAACCCATCGGGGTCACGGAACGGACTTTGGCTTTGCCGGCGGTCTGCTGGGCATCCCGCTGACGGACCCCCGGGTGGCGGACGCCTGCGCCGTCGCGGCGCGGGACGGCGTGGACATCCGCTTCCGGGTGCTGGACTACGGCGCGGCGCACCCCAGCCACTATCGGATCGAGGCCCGGGACGGCCGGGGCGCGATCCGCCGCTGGGACGCGGTGTCCACCGGCGGCGGCATGATCGAAATGCTCCGGCTGAACGGCCATCCGGTATCCGTCAACGGCGCCTTTTACGAGGTACTGGCCTTTCTGCCGGAGGGCCCGGCGCGGGCCCGCGCCGCGGCCCTCCTGAGCGGCGAGATCGCGTCGGCGGACGCGGCGCTCGTCCAGATCCGTCTTTTTGGCCCGCCGTCGGCCGGGGCGCTGGAGTCGGTCCGCCGCCTCCCCGGCGCGGCCGACGTGATCGTCCTTTCGCCGGTGCTGCCCGCGCCCACGGCGCCGGGGGCCCGCGTGCCCTTTGACACCGCCGAGGCGCTCCTCGCCTACGCCCGGACGGCGGGCCGCCCGCTCTCCGGCTGCGCGCTGGCCTACGAAAGCGCCCGGAGCGGCCTGACGGAGGATGCCGTCCGCGAGAAGATGGCCGAGCTGGTGGGCATCATGCGCGGCGGAATCCGCCGGGGCCTCCGGGGGACCGATTGGGCCGACCGCATTCTGGGCCCTCAGGCCACCCTCTACGAGGCGGGCAGGAGCGCCGGCGCACTGGCGCCGCTGGGCGCACTGGACACCGTGATTCCCTACATCACCGCCCTGATGGAGGCCAAGAGCGCCCTGGAGGTGATCGTGGCCGCGCCCACGGTGGGCGCCTGCGGCTGCCTGCCCGGCACGGTGCTGGGCGTGGCCGACGCGGCGAATCTGACGGACGGGGATGCGGTGCGCGGCATGCTGGCGGCGGGCGCGGTGGGCGTTTTGATCGCGGCGGGGGCGACTTTTTCCGCCGAGATCGCCGGCTGTCAGGCCGAGTGCGGCGCGGGCTCCTCAATGGCGGCCGCCGGCGTGGCGGAAATGCTGGGCGCGGGCGCAAAGACCTGTCTGGACGCCGCGTCCATCGCGCTGCAGAACATCACCGGCCTCGCCTGCGATCCGGTGGCCGACCGCACGGAGGTGCCCTGCCTGGGCAAGAACGTGATGGGCGGCGCCAACGCGCTGGCCAGCGCCAACATGGCGCTGGCGGGCTATGACCGGGTGATCCCGCTGGACGAAACCATCCGCGCCATGGCCCGGACGGGCGAACTGATGCCGCCGCAGCTGCGCTGCACGCTGGGCGGGCTGGGCGACACCCCCACGGCCCGCGCCATTTACCGGCGGCTGAACGGAACCGATCAAGAAGGAGGCGCATCCGATGCGAACCCATGAAGAATATATAGCCCTCGCCCGCACGGTGTCCGGCCCCACGGGCGCGTTCATTGACGGGGCGTTTTCGCCCTCCGCCTCGGGCGATACGTTTGTGACTGTGAACCCCGCCAACGGTGCCCCCATCGCGGAGGTGGCGCTCTGCGCCGAGGCGGACGTCAACCGCGCCGTGGCGGCCGCGCGCCGCGCCTTTGAGGACGGGCGCTGGCGCAAAATGCATCCGGCGGAGCGCAAGGCGCGGCTCTGCCGCCTCGCGGAGCTGATCGAGGCCTGCGGCGACGAGCTGGCGGTGCTGGAATCCATGGACAGCGGCAAGCCCATCCGCGACACCGCGGGGCTGGATGTGCCCGAAACCGCCGCCTGCTTTCGCTGGCACGGCGAGGCCGCGGACAAGCTGGAGGACGCGGTGACCGCCACCGGCCCCGACGTGGTCAGCCTGACGGTGCGGGAACCCATCGGCGTGGTGGCGGCGGTGCTGCCGTGGAATTTTCCGCTGCAGATGGCCGCCTGGAAGCTGGCGCCCATTCTGGCCACGGGCAACAGCGTGGTGGCCAAGCCCGCGAAGCTGACGTCGCTGACGCTGCTGAAGCTCGCGGCGCTGACCCTCGAAGCCGGCATTCCGGAGGGCGTGGTGAACGTGGTGCCCGGGGACGGGCGCGTGGTGGGATCGACGCTGGCGCTGCACCCGGACGTGGACATGATCACCTTCACCGGCTCCACGGAGGTGGGCCGGCAGCTGCTGGCGCAGTCGGGCGCGTCCAATCTGAAGCGGGTGCTGCTGGAACTGGGCGGAAAAAATCCCTGTGTGGTCATGCCGGACGTGGCGGACCTTTCCACCGCCGCGGAGCAGATCGTCTCCGCCGCCCTTTGGAACATGGGCGAAAACTGCACCGCCAATTCCAGGATTCTGGCGCACCGGGACATCAAGGACAGGCTCCTGGAGGCGCTTCTGGCCGAGGTGGCGCGCTGGAAGGCGGGCGATCCGCTGAACCCGGAGAACCGCCACGGCGCGATGATCGAGGAAAGGCACCTGAAAAGGGTGCTGGGTTACGTCAAAACCGGCGTGGAGGAGGGGGCGGGGCTGGTCTACGGCGGGCACCGCATCCTCGAGGAGACCGGCGGATTCTTTATGAAGCCCGCGGTGTTTGACGATGTGACGAGCGAAATGACCCTCTATCGGGAGGAGATCTTCGGGCCGGTCTTCGGCGTCAGCACCTTTGACACGCCGGAGGAGGCCATCCAAATGGCCAACGACACGCCCTACGGCCTGCAGGCCAGCGTATGGTCCGGCGATGTGAACGCCGTGCACCGGCTGAGCCGCGGCATCCGCGCGGGCACCATATCGGTCAACTGCTATTCGGAGGGCGACATCGGCACCCCCTTTGGCGGGTTCAAGCAGTCGGGTTTCTTCGGCCGCGACAAGTCCCTGTGGGCCAACCGGCAGTACACCGAGCTCAAGACCATCTGGACGCAGATCCGCTGAAACGCGGGGCCCCCCGAAGGCAAGCCTTCGGGGGGCCTCCATGTCCCGGGCGCCATCAGATCTCCAGCGGGAAGCGCACGATGGCGTGGTCGCGGGTGGAGCGGTAGATGGCCGTGAAGAGCTCCACCGTCCTCAGCCCGTCCTCCAGCGTAATGCGCGGCGCGCGCCCCTCGTCGATCGCGCCGAGGAAATCCTTGAGCTGCGCCCGGTGAAAGTAGTCCGTGCCGTCGATGGAATGGAAGAAAGCTGCGTCCTCCTCGTTCCAGCGCGCCAGCCGGTCCGCCTCGCCGGCGACCGTCCACAGATCGTTCACCGGCGGCTCGGCGATGCCGGAGACGCCCGCGATGAACATCGCGCCGCCGTCTGTCTTGACGCCGACGCTGGCGCCGTTCTCTCCATGCACGTGCACGTTTCCGTAGAGCGCGGGGTTCTGGGAATTGCTGACCACGATGTTGCCCAGCGCGCCACTTTTGAAGCGGACCACGGCGACGGCGGTATCGTCCACCTCGAGATCGGGGTGGTTGAGGGTATCCCAAATGCCGAAGACCTCGCGGATCTCGCCCATGTACCACAAAAGCAGGTCCAGCTGGTGGGGCGCCTGGTTGACCAGCACGCCGCCGCCCTCGCCCTTCCAGGTGCCGCGCCAGGGATCGGAGCGGTAGTAGGCCATGTCGCGCCAGCCCAGCATGGTGACGGTGCCCAGGATGGGCCTGCCCAGCTTGCCCTGATCGATGGCCTCCTTCACCCGCACGGCCGGGCGGTAAAAGCGCCGCTGGCAGATGGTGGTGCCCACGACGCCCGACGCCCGGGCCGCCCCGACAATCGCGCGGGCGTCCCCGAGCGACGCGGCCAGCGGCTTTTCCACCGCGATGTGAAGGCCCAGCCGCGCGGCCTCGACGGCGTAGAGGGCGTGGTTCGGGTGCGGGGTGCAGATGCTGACGGCCTCCGCGCCGGTGGCCTTCACCAGTGCCTCCAGGCTGTCAAACCCCGGCACGCCGTATTCCCCGCCAAACTGCTCGCCGCGGCCGGGCCGCGTGCCCACCGCGCCCACAAATTCGCTCGCCTCCAGGGCGGCGTAGGACCGGGCGTGAAAATGCCCCACCTTCCCGCAGCCGACAACGGCGGTTTTGATTTTGCGCATGGCGCTCCCCCCTTACGGAATCAGCACGACCTTGTAGAGGCCTTCCTCGCGGTTGTACAGGCGCTTCAGCCATTCGCCGCCCTCGGAGAGCGGCACGGCCCTGGAGATCATGGCATCCACGTCCACCCTGCCCTCCGCGATCAATTCCAGGCACTTTGCGTATTCCCCGGCGGAGGCGCAGCTTCCAAAGAGGCTGATCTGCCGCGTCACCACCCATTGCAGCGGAAAGTCGATCGTCTGGGCCAGGTTGCCGATCAGCACCACCCTGCCGTTCAACGAAACCGCCTTCAGGCACAGGTTGACCGTCGGGCCGATGCCGGTGGCGTCCATGGCCACGTCCGCGCCGCGCCCGTCCTTCGTCAGCGCCAGGATTTGCCCGAGGGCGTCCCCGTCCCTGCAATTCACCGCGGCGGTGGCGCCGTTTTCCAGCGCCGTCTTCAGCCGCCTGTCGTCGATATCCACGGCGATCACCGTCCTGGCGCCAAAGCTGCGGGCCACCTGCATGCTCAGCATGCCGATGGTGCCCACGCCCACGATCACCACCGCCATGTCCGGCCCGATGGCCGTGCGGGTCGCGGCGTGGTAGGCGATGGAAAGCGGCTCCACCATCGCGGCCTGGCGGTAGGTCACCCCGTCCGGCAGGCGGTACAGCACGCGCTCCGGCACCACCACGTATTCGGCGAAGGCGCCGTCCATGCGGTAATCCTCGCAGGATACGCCCAGCACGCGCCGGTTGGCGCAGAGATTGACGTCGCCCGAGCGGCACATGTCGCATTCTCCGCAGTAGATGGTGGAATCAAAGGTCACGCGGTCGCCGGGCTTAAAGCCCCGCACCGCGCCGCCCACGGCTTCGATTTCGCCGGCGGCCTCGTGCCCCATGATCACCGGCGGCCTGCGGCGGCCGGTGGAGCCGTCCATGCCGTGCACGTCGCTGCCGCAGACCGCGCACGCCCTGACCCGGATCAGCGCCTCGTCCGGCCCGGGCGACGGCGTGGGCACCTCCCGAAAGGAAAACTCCCCGTACTTTTCCATGACCAGCGCCTTCACGCGCATCTCCTCCTTTGTCAAGTCATCCGGATGGACGGGGCCAGCGCATACCGCCCCGAGTGGCGCCCGTAGAGGGCCAGCCCCCCGCCGCCGCTCACCCGGAGGACGATGTCCACCGCCCCGGCCCGCCACAGCGCGGGGACGATCCGGCTGGGCAGCGGGGCGCGGATCAGGTATCCGTAGGAGCCCGCCTCGTCCAGCCTCCGGTCGTCCTTCTGGGCGTGCCAGCTCAGGATGCCCCGGGCGTCCGCCGGGTCGTTGGGGAGGGAAAAGCACCCGATGCGCTCGCCCCCCGCAAAAACCTCCACCGCCGAAGGATAGGGCGCCTCGTCGGTCATGAAGTAGGAATTGGGAAACGCGCCGCGGTCCGTGAGGCTCTTGGGGTCCCGGAAGAACCGGAGCGGGTCCAGCGCCTCCACCGCCTCGCGCGCATCCTTGGCGAGCACGCGCTTGGCGCCCGCCTCGGCGAGAAGCTCCAGCCCGTCCGGGCAGGCCCCGCCCGGCAGATCGACCCGGAACCACACCTCGCCGGAGCCGCCAAAACACAGCTTTTCGCCGTCCATGGCCGTCCAGGATACCGGAAAGCGGTCGTCCGCCGGCCCGCCCAGCGGCAAAAGCCGCGGGTCGCGCGCCGGCCGCCGGACGTCAAAGGCGGTGAAGTTTCTGGAGATCGCGTGGCCGCGATCATCCAAAAGCCAGATCGAGCAGACCGCCGCCGCGTCCGCGTCCGGCATGGTCAGCGCCAGCGGCTCAAGGCATGTGACGCCCAAACCAAAAGCGTCGATCGGGCGCTCTCCCCAATCCGCCGTGATGCGGCCGTCGGGAGAATCGTACCAGAGCGCCCAGGCGATTCGCGCGCTCGCCCCGCCCCGGCCGGAAAAGCTCGAAAGCACCAGCGGCACAAGCACCGTTTCGCCCGCGCGGACCGTTTGGCAGGGCGGCGCGTCGACGGCGACGAAGTCCTGCGCATGGAGATCCCGGAGCGTCATACCGCGGCAGAGATCGCCGTATCCAAAGTCCTTGTCCCGGCCGTCCACGCGGTAGTAACCGTTGAACTCGTTGACGACGTCCCGGAACTCAGTGAACACGAAGCCGCACAGCTTTTCGTGCAGGCGAAACTCGTTGAGCATGTAGCGGTACTGCCAGGCGATGTCGCTGTCCCCCGCGGAGCCCTCCACGCCCCAGACCATGCCGCACTCGCTGACCATGAGCGGCTCCCGCCCCTGCCGCGCGCCGCCGGTGTAATTGAAGGCGGAGCCCGCCCAGGTTTCGCGCACGACGCGCGCCACGTGCTCGCGCAGCGGCTGGTAGCCGTTCATGTAGAAGTGCCAGGTGTTGAGATCGGTCTGCACATGGTCGTAATTGCAGGCGGAGTTGTCCTCGATCAGGCGGGTGGGGTCAAGGCGCTTGGCGCGGGCGTACATCCGGCGCACCCAGTCCTGCGTCTCGGCGCGGTACGTCTTTTGGCCGCCCTCAAAGTGGAAAAGTCCCCAGGTTTCGTTGAAGAGCACGAACGAAATGATCGACGGATGGCTGCGGTCGCGCAGCATCACCTCGCGCATCTCGTCCTCGTAGGCCCCCCGGGCCTCCCCGTCGGGCTCACCCCAGAAGCAGGGCATGTCCTCCATCACCATGATGCCGGCCTTGTCCATGTGGTAGAGCATCCTGGGCTCCTCCGGCTTGATGTGGAAGCGCACCAAGTTCAGGCCCAGCCGCTTCATGCGCCAGGCCTCGTCCTCGAACACGCGCTCGTCCTCCGCGGTAAAGCCGCCCCGGGCGTATACCGCCTGATCCAGCGCGCCGCAGAGGGATACGGGCCGCCCGTTGAGGGTAATCCAGGGAAATTCGCGCCCGCCAAAGCACCGCGCGGCGATCTCGCGGATGCCAAAGTAGCTGCGAACGCGATCCTCCCCGCACTCGGAAAAAAGCGCCACCGTGCCCTCGTAGAGGTACGGATCCTCCGTGGACCACAGCCGGGGGTTCTCTACGCGGAAGCGAAGCTCGACTTCGTTCCGCCCGCACTCAAGGGCGCAGTCACGGGCGAAGGTCCGCCCCGCAAAGGCGGCCTCGAGCCGCGCTGCGCCGGCGGCGCCGGCTTCCACCCCGGCCCGGAGGATGACGGTCCCGTCGCAGCGCGTCTCAAAAAACAGATTCTCCAGCCAGGCCGCGGGCCGCTCCTCCAGCCACACGGTTTGCCAGATGCCGGCGATCTCGGCGTAGAGTTGCTTGCCGGTGGTCTGGCAGGGCCGGCGCGCGTCCCGCGCGCGGACCTCGATCAGGTTTTCCTCGCCCGGCCGCCAGAAATCGGCTACGTCAAAGGCGAAGGGCGCGTAGCCGCCGCGGTGCGTTCCGATGCGCCGGCCATTGACGTAGGCTTCGCACGCGTAATCCACCGCGCCAAAGCACAGAAAGACGCGGCCCTTTGCGTCAAACCGCGCGCGCCGCGCGTACCAGCCGGTGCCCGGCTCGTCCCGCCCCACGCCGGAAAGCGCGTCGGCCCAGGAAAAGGGTACGGTGATCTTCCCGCCATAGTCGCCGCGCCGCGCGGCAAAATCGGCCTCCGCCGCTTCCTCGCCCGCCGGAAACAGGCGAAAGTCCCAGGTTCCGTTGAGGTTGAGCCAATGCCCGCGCATGAGGTCCGGGCGCGGATGCTCCGGCTTGGGAATCGCCCTCATGAAGCGCCTCCTTCGGAGATTGTCCTCTATATGGCCGGCTCAAAGGCGTCAGGCTTCAAAAAACGCGCGGGGGTTGCCCACCAAAAGCTGCTCGATGTCCGCCTCCGCAAAGCCCTTTTGCCGAAGGAGCGGCAGCGCGTACCGGTGGATGAACCGGCTGTTGTAGCGGGCGTCATCCGGGTCCTTTTCCCGCTGGAAGCGCCACTCAAAGGGGCCGATGTCCACAAAGCTGACGTAGTCGTGAGAGATGAGCAGCCGCTTCAGCCAACCGCGCCGGCAGAGCTCCATCAGCGTATCGACGCGGCTCTCCAGCGGGTTTTTCGCGTCGTCGCCGAAGCGGTCCAGGCCGATGTAGCAGCCACGGCGCAGGATTGCTTCCAGAAAGTCCGCGTCGTTGGTGTCGCCGCAGTGGCCGATGACGACGCGGTCCAGGGGCACGCCGTGCTTTTCCAGCACGTCCAGCTGGCGCTGCGCGCTGTCGTTTGTATGGGTGGCGTGGGTGGCCACGGGCAGGCCGCTCTCCTTCGCGGCGATGGCGGAGGCCTCCAGCAGCCGCGCGTTGATGGGCGTCACGCCCATCCGGTCGGTGCAGCATTTGATGATGCCGGGCCTGACGCCGGTGCCGTCCAGCCCATGCTCGATGTCCGTCATCAGGCAGTGCAGAAAGCTGTCCGTGCTCCGGCCGAACATCCACTGGTTTTCGGTGTAAAAAAAGCCGGTGGCACAGATGATCTGCATGCCGGTGCGCAGGGCGATCTCGCGCACGATGGCCGTATCGCGGCCCAGGCATACCGGCGTGACGTCCACCATCGTCCGGACGCCCATCGCCTTTGTGCGGGCGACATCCTCCGCGGCGTAATTTAGAAATTCCGCCCGATCGAACCACTCCGGGTAGCACATGCGCATGTTCCAGTTCGCGCTGACCACGTGCTCGTGGGTCAATGTCTGGCCCAGGGCGTCCGTGGAGATCGGCCCCGCGGCCGAATGAATCATCTTGGCCATGTTCGCGCCTCCCATCCGTCGCGGGCGGCGATCCATGCGTCCGCCGCCCGGTTGCCCGCGGCATCGCGGTCACTCGATGTTGCGATGGCGGGCCTCCATGTCCTCGTAGGTCTGGCCCAGCGCGTCCTTGACCAGGATGGCGACCACGTCCAGCAGGAGGTAGAGGTGCTGCTCGTACTGGTTGCCCATGGGCTGCACGGTGGGCACCGCGTCGTGCTGGCGCGGCGCGTCCGGCCCCATGGCCTTCTCGTCCAGGTAGACCGTGGCGTGCACGAAGAGGATCAGGTCCGCGTAGGTCCTGGCCAGGTAGCCCTCCGGAAGCCCGGTGATCATCGCGATCTTCGCACCCGACTCATGAGCGCGCTTCACGAAGTAACGGTGGATGCCCACGTCGCCGCGGCCGTCGCTGAGGATGAGCAGATCGCCCTCGTGCATGCCGATGGTGGTGTCGTCAAAGAGCCAGAAGGTGCGCTTGCCCAGGTGCGACAGCCGCATCGCGAAACCGCGCATGGAGATGCCCTCCCGCCCGGAGCCATATACGAAGATGTTGTTCGCCTTGACAATCGCGTCCACAAATGCGTCCAGCTGGGCCGTATCGAGAAGCTCGAACACCTTTGCGTGTTCCTCCACGATGGCCCGGGTCAGCCTGCGATAGGTTTCGGTGGAATTCATGTGCGGCCCTCCGTTTCAAGTCGTGCCCGTGTCGGCGGCGCCGGGCTTTCTGCGCAGGCGCCGGAGCCCCTGGGAGATCACGTCGGTCTGCATGCCGACCGACACCATTACCAAAACACCCATCAGGATGTTCTGCCACCAGGTGTTGATGTTGGCGGAATAGTTGAACATCGTGTTGATGACCACGATGATCAGCGTGCCGAACATGACGCCGCTGAACTTGCCCTCGCCACCAGTCAACTTGACGCCGCCCAGCGCGCAGCCGGCGATGGCGAAGGTTTCCCAGGACGCGCCGGCGGTCGCCTGCGCGGTGCGCAGCCGTCCCGAGAGCAATATGCCCGCCACCGCGCAGAGCAACCCGCAGATGGCGTAGGCCGTGATCTTGACCGAATCCACCTTGAGGCCCATCATCTGCGCCGCTTCCTCGTTGCCGCCCACGGCGTAGAGCGCGGTGCCCAGCCGCGTGTGACGGCTGAGGAACATGCAAAGCAGCACCAGCGCCAGGTAGATAAAGATCAGAATGCTGAAATCAAACAGCTTGGTGCGCCCAAACCACAGGATGGCCGGGCTTTCGACCGTCACAGGCCGCTGATCGGTGATCAGGTAGACGATGCCCCTGAGCGCCAGCATCATGGCCAGTGAGGCGATCCAGGAGGATATCTTCATCTTGGCCACCATGAAGCCGGTCAGAAGGCCCGCGGCCAGGCCCGTAGCGAGGCCGGCGGCGATGCCCAGCACCGGGTGCCCGGTGTTGGCGACCATCGCGGCGATCACGCCCGACAGCGCCAGCGTCGAGCCCACGGAAAGGTCAATCTGCCCGATCATGATCACAAACGCCATCGCCAGTGCCACAATGCCGCCGTCGCACGCCGCCTTGCGCAGAATGTTCTGCACCGAGTCCACCGAGAGGAATTTGCGGTCGTTGAACAGAATGCTCGCCAGGGTGAACAAAAGGATGAACGCAAGAACTGTGTTTTTGGAGTAGAACCAGTCGTACGCGGCGCGCACGGGGTTTTTCCGTTTGATCATGGCCCGCACCTCCTCACGCGCGCGTTTCGCGCTGGATGTAGACGGCGAAGATGATGATGATCGCCTTGAGCACCTGCGCGTATTCGTAGGTAATGTTGTTCATGACGATCGAGATGGTGATCAGCTGCATGATGACCGCGCCGATCAGCGTGCCCATCACCTTGGCGCGGCCGCCGCTCATGCTGGTGCCGCCCACGGCCACGGCGGCAATGGCGTCCAGCTCCGCGAGCTTGCCCAGCGTGTTGCCGTCCGCCGCGCCCACCTTGCTGGAGAGCATGATGCCCGCCATGCCCGACAGGACCGCGCTGACCACGTATACGGAAACGATGGTCATCACCGAATTGAGGCCCGAAAGCCGGGCCGCCCGGGGATTGTCGCCGACTGCCTGAATCCTGCGGCCCCAGGCGGTCTTTTCCATGATGAAGTACACGGCGCCCGTCACCAGCACGATGGGCAGGATCTGCGTCGGCACGACGCCGAAGAACTTGCCCTGGCCGATGGAGAGAAAGTCCTCGTACTGGGTCAGATAGATGATCTTGCCGTCGTTGACCACCTGGGCCACGCCGCGGGCCAGGATCAGCATGGCCAGCGTCACCACCATGGGCGACACGTTGAGTTTGCCGATCATGAACCCGTTGACCAGCCCGATCAGCGCACACAGCACGAGGCTGATCAGCATCGCGGGCACAATGCCCAGCGGCAGAAACACTGCGTTGAACACCGCGGCCGCCGCCAGCACGGAGCCCACCGAAATGTCGATGCCGCCGGTGGAGATGACCATCGTCATGCCCATGCCGGTCAGGATGATCGTGCAACACTGGGTGATGATGGTCCAGATGACGCTGACTGAGAAAAAGTTCTGCGTGAAGATTGAATTGATGAGCAGTATGACCGCCAGCATGATCAGCGCGCTCCAGCGCCTCAGCTGCTCGGACAGGCCGCCGCGCTCCCTGAGATAGTCCCGGCCCGCCTCGGCGGACTTCATCATGCGAGCACCCCCTCTTCCGCGGAGACCAGATCGCTGTGGCTCTTGGCGATCGTGTCCATGATGCCATTCATCGAGATTTCATCGCTGATCAGCTCGCCCAGCTTGCGTCCGTCGCGGATGACAACGATGCGGTCGCAGTTGCGCACCAACTCCTCCATCTCGGAGGAAATCATGAGGACGCTGATGCCGCTTCCGGCAAATGCCTGGATCAGCCGCTCGATCTCCGCCTTGGTCCCCACGTCGATGCCTCGGGTGGGCTCGTCCAGGATGACCAGCCTGGGATTCATGCACAGCCAGCGGGCCAGCAGCACCTTCTGCTGGTTGCCGCCGCTGAGCAGGCGGACGGGCTGCTCGGGCGACGGAGTCTTGATCTTGAGCCGGTCAATGTAGGCGTTCACAATTTCCATCTGCTTTTTGGGGGATACCACGCCGCCCCGGGACAACTGGGGCAGCATGGCGATGGTGATGTTCTCCTTCACCGACAGGTGCGGATAAATGCCCTCTGCCTTGCGGTCCTCGGTGCAGTAGCCCATGCCGACGCGGATCGCGTCCTTGGGCGCGCGCAGCCTGAGGTGCCTGTCCAGCCACAGCACCTCGCCCCGGTCCGGAATCTCGGCGCCGAAGAGCACCTTGGTGAGCTCGGTGCGGCCGGAGCCCAGAAGCCCCGCCAGCCCCAGCACCTCACCCTTTTTGATGTTGACGTCGATGCCGCACAGCCGGACGCCCTGCTCGATGCCCCGCATCCCCGCCAGCACCTCGGCGCCGGCAAACGTATAGGCGCCCTTCTGGCGCAGCGTCTGGGTGTATTCGCGCCCGAGCATTAGCGAAACCAGCTGCTGCACCGATATTTCGTCAATGGGGAACCGGCCGGATACCTCGCCGTTGCGCAGGATGGTCACCCGCTCGCAGATCCGGAACACCTCCTCCAGCCGGTGGCTGATGAAGATAACAGAAATGCCCTGGTCGGCCAGCCGCCGGATCACGCCGAAGAGCACCTCGACCTCCTTGGTGTCCAGCGACGAGGTGGGTTCGTCCATGATGACCAGCTTTGCGTGGATGGTCAGCGCGCGGGCGATGGCGACCATCTGCTGAATGGCCGTGGAGTATTTGTTCAGCGGCACATCCACGTCAATGGAAATGCCCATGCCCTGGAGCACATGCTCGGCATCGGCAATCATCTTCTTACGATCAATGGTGCCCAGCCTGGTGCGGGGCTCGCGGCCAAGGTAGATGTTCTCGTAGACCCGCTGGAACGGGACGAGGTTGAGTTCTTGGTAAATGGGGCTGATGCCGTCGCGCTGGGCGTCCAGCGCGGTCTTGGGGCTGATTTCCCTTCCATCGAATTCGATGGTCCCGGCATCCTTCGAGTAAATGCCCGTGAGCACCTTCATCAGCGTGGACTTGCCCGCGCCGTTTTCGCCCATCAGCGCGTGCACTTCGCCCCTGCCCACCTCAAAGTCCACCCGGCTCAGCGCCCGGACCCCCGCGAAGGATTTGTCAATCCCGGTCATTCGAAGCAAAACCGGCTTGTCCATACCGCACCTCTCTTAGAAAGAACCGCGGCCATCTCAAGGGGATGGCCGCGGCCCCGCGTATGCCATCGAAGGCGGCGCGAAGGGATCAGAAGCCCTTCGACACGTCCACGTTGTCCTTGGTGTAGAGGGTATCCTCATTCTGGTTTTTCAGCTCGTAGGGCAGGCCCGCCTTGATCTTGGCGATCAGCGCGTAGCTGGCCTCGCCGAACAGCGGCGAGCAGGAGCAGCTGGCCAGCATTTCGCCGGCGGCAACGGCCTCGAGCGCGGTCTTCGGGCTGTCGATGCCGCAGATGTTGAACTTCGCGGGGTCATAGCCGGCCTGCTTGATGGCGGCCACGGCGCCCAGCGCCATGTCGTCGTTGTGGCAGTACACGGCCGCAATGTCGTCGCCCCAGGCCTGGAGCACGGTCTCCATGACGGACTGGCCGCCGGCCAAAGTGTATTCGCCCACCTGGTCCACGACCACCTTCAGATTGGAATTCTTGATGGTGTCCATGAAGCCCGTCTGGCGGTCAATGGTGGAGGTGGCGCCCTGCGTGCCCTGGATGATCACGATGTTGCCCTCGCCGCCCGTCGCGTCAAGGATGACCTTGCCGATCTGCTGGGCTTCCCACACGAAGTCGGACATGATCTCGGCGGTGTAATCCACACCCGCCTCGCCGTTGATCGTGCGGTCAATCAGGATGACCGGGATGCCCTTGTCCATCGCGTCGGCGATGGAAGCCTGAAGCCCGTCCTCCTGCTGCGGGGCCACGACCAGGAAGTCCACGCCCTGGGCGATCAGGTCCTGAATGTCGGAAGCCTGCTTGGCGATGTCGCCGCCGGCGTCCGTAATGATGCTGTTGATGCCGTACTTTTCGGCAACTTCCTTCATGCTGTTGGTCTCCGCGACGCGCCAGCTGTTGGCGTTATCGCACTGCGAAAAACCGACAGTCAGGCCCTTCAGCACCGACATATCCGGTGCCTCAGCGAACGCGGCCGACGTCAAACCGAGAACCAGAATGACGCTCATCAGGAAACAGGCCAGCTTCTTCATCAGAAATACCTCCTCAAAATCGCGCGGTCTTCCGCTGACCAGGATTATAACATAGATAGGCATAGAACACAATACTACGCGATAAAATATTCCTACATACCTACATTTCGCTCAGGTTTCGTGTTGATTTCGTAACCATGCGTATAGACAGGAGTGGAGCGCCGCAGGCCCAAAGGGCCGTGGCAGCGGGAGAACAGACAGTCAAAAACGGTTGACAATCGCCCGTTCCCTCGATAATATGGTATAAAGTCTATATTCCATTATGTTGTAACATATTGCGGATGTCGCACCCCTCGCCCGTCCGATCTTCGGCGGATCCGCCCAAAGGAGGCTTCGAGGTGGAGGCATGGCTTATCAACGTTCAGCGCTTCAGCACCCGGGACGGCCCGGGCATTCGCACCACGGCGTTTTTCCAGGGGTGCAACCTCCGCTGCGCGTGGTGCCACAACCCGGAATCCGTCTCGGCCCGCCCCGCTCTGCAGTACTATGCGGACAAGTGCGCGCTGTGCGGCCTTTGCGCGGCCGCGTGCCGGCGGGGCGCCCACGCGATGGAGAGCGGGGCGCACCGGTTTGACCCCACCCGGTGCGCCTACTGCGGCGAGTGCGCGCTTTGCTGCCCGACCGGGGCGATCCGGTGCGATGCGAAGCGCTTTACGCCCGAGGCCCTCGCGGCGCTCCTGTCGCGGGACATCGCCTTCTACCAAAACAGCGGAGGCGGCGTGACGGTCTCCGGCGGGGAGCCGATGCTTCAGGCCAGGTTTGTCCGGGCGCTGTTCGCGCTTATGAAGCAAAAGGGCGTCCACACGGCGGTGGACACCGCCGCCTACGCCCCTTGGGACGCCTTTGAGGAAGTGCTGCCGGTCACCGACCTCTTTCTCGTGGATCTCAAGGCCGCCGATCCCCTGATCCACCGGCGCTTCACCGGCGCGGACAACGCGCCGATCCTCCGGAACATCGAGGCGCTGAGCGCGCGCGGCGCGGCGCTGGAGGTCCGGATGCCGCTGGTCCGCGGCGTAAACGACTCGGACGACTGCGCGCGGCAGGCGGCCGGCTTTCTCGGCGGCCTTGCCGCCGTTCCCCCCGTCCGGCTGCTCCCCTACCACAACTACGGCCTTTACAAGGCCCAGAGCGTCCGGATGGACATGCGCGAATTCCAGCCGCCCGAATCCCCGGAGGCGTTCGCCGGGATTCTCCGGGCGCATCACATCCAGGTGGAGGTGTCCTGACATGGCAGAGAGCATCCTGTCCAAAACCCTGACGCGCCAGTTGGAAAACTGGATGGAGAAGTCCAGCGACCACACCTTCTGCGAGCGCATTTCGCTGCTCATGAAGAGCGAGACAATCTTCCGGGACGAACCCTACGCCGTCCGCTACGGCGACACGCTGGGCTACATCCTAGACAGGATCAGCGTACCGATTGACGGCGACGAAATGCTGCTGGGCCGGGTGGCGGAGCGCATCCCCACACCGGAAGAGCGAAAGGCCGCCCTGGACGCCTACGCCGCCTGGTGGGACGATAAGTCTCTCGACCAGATCCAGGAGGACATCCTGTGGTTTTACTCAAAGGCCTGGCTCCGGTGCCGGCCGCCGTGGTTTTATTCCTTCGGCCACTTGGCGCTGGATTGGGAGCTTCTGATGCGGGAGGGCATCGAGGGCTTTGAGCGCCTAGCGGAGCGGCGCCTGGCTGAAGGCACGGACGAGCGCGGGCGGCGCTTTCTCGAGGGCGCGCGCCTGTGCCATCGGGCCGTGTCCCGGTACATCGCCCGCTATGCCGGCGTTGCGGCCACCGCGGGCCGGGCCGACGCCGACAGCCTTCGGCACATCCGCCGCGGCGCGCCGCGCACATTTCACGAAGCGCTGCAGCTGATCTGGCTGATGACCCTGGTCGCTCAAAAGGTCTGCGGCTGCGGCGTGCTCAACTTCAGCCGCATGGATCAGTACCTGCTGCCCTTCTACCGCAGGGACATCATGGTCGGCACGCTCACCCCGACCTCGGCGCGGGCGCTGGTTCAGGAATTCTTCTTCAAGAACAACGAAATCATGGCCAACACCGACCACATGAGCCTCGACACCGAATCCACGACCGGCACGCTGGAGGTGGCCTTTGACGACCCCAACTACATCATCCTGGCGGGCCTTTTGCCCGACGGCCGCTCCGGCGTCAACGAGCTGACGGAGCTGATGGTGCAGGCAGCCCACGACCTGAAGCTGAAAAACCCCTTCGTGGTGGTGCGCTGGCACCGGGGGATCGATGGAACCTTCTTTGAGTCGGTCGCGGCCGCGATGCGCGACAACGCCACCATGGTCGTCTACAGCGACGAGGTGATGCTTCCCGCGCTGCGCCGGTGCGGCGTGGAGGAGCCGGAGCTCTACGACTACGGCTTTTTCGGCTGCAACGACCCGATCATCCCGGCGGAGGAGGGCGGCCTGAGGCAATTGTGGCTGAACCTCGTCAAGCCGCTGGAACTGGCGCTCAACGAGGGCGACTATCCGATGGCGCCCGGCGGTACCAACCGGGGCCTCTACGTGTTCCCGCTGGAGGACCGGCTGACCGGCCTGATGACCGGCGCATACTACGGCGTCAAGACGCCGCCCCTGCGGCACATGGAGCGCATGGAGGATGTGCTCCAGGCCTACCGGGCGCAGCTGCGCTTTCTGATGCACAGCTACCGCCAGGGCATCGAGCGCGACATGGAGCTGGAAAAGCGCGTCAACGCCGGACGGCTGCGCTTTGAGGACTGCTTCCTCCCGGGGACGCTCAAAAACGCCGTCACCTGGAACAACGGCGGCACCAAGTACCACTATATCGTCGTCCAGGGGTCGGGCATTGCCACGGCGGCGGACGCGCTGTACGCCATCGACCGCCTGGTCTTCCGGGAAAAGGCGCTCACCCTCGAGCAGCTCAACGACATCCTGAAGTCCGACTGGGCGGGACACGAGGCGCTGCGCCAGCGCGTGCTGCACCTGCCCAAGTTCGGAAACGACGTGGACGAGGCGGACCGCTACGCCGCCTTTGTCAGCGAGGCCTTTGCCGACGCGGTGGCGGAGGAGGACGGGGGGCGCTACCTATACGGCTTTTTGCCCACGCTGTCCAGTGACCGCGATTTTACGACGATGGGGCTTTATGTCGGCGCCACCGCGGACGGGCGGCACGCGCGCGCACCCATCAGCGAAAACCAGTCCCCCGCCGAGGGCGCGGACCTCTCCGGCCTCACGGCACTGCTCAACTCCGCCTCCAAAATCCGCTTTGACCGCATCACCGGCGGCCCGCTGAATTTGCGGCTGCACCCCAGCGCTGTCGGCGGCGCAAACGGCGCGCGGCTGCTGGCGGCGCTGCTCGGGACCTATTTTGAAAACGGCGGGCTGCAGATCCAGATGAACGTAGTGGACAGCGAAACGCTGCGCCAGGCCCAGCGCGAACCCGAGAAATTCCGTGGCCTTTGCATCCGCGTGACGGGCTACAGCGCGTTCTTCACCCAGATGGGTCGGCGCGCGCAGGACGAGCTGATCCGCCGCACCGAGCAGGCGCCGTAGCGCGCCCCGGGGGTCAGGCCGGGCCCGGCGCGGCGTCCGGCACGCGGAGCGTGACCACGGTGCCCCGGCCCGGCGCGCTCTCCACCGACACGTGGCCCATGCCGTAGGTCAGCCGCATCCGCTGCAGCACGTTTTCAAGGCCGATGCCGCCCCGGGCGCCCGCCTCCCGGGGCGCCAGCACCTCGCGCAGCCGCTCCGGGCTCATGCCCGCGCCGTTGTCCCGCACCACCACGACCAGCGCCCCGTCCTCGATCCCGGCCGAAACCTCGATGCGGTCGCCCGCCTTGGGCTTGGGAAAGCCGTGCTGGACGGCGTTTTCGATCAGCGGCTGCACCACCATGCGCGGAATGGGCCGGAGCATCGCGTCCGGATCGACGCGGCAGGAATAGCCCAGGCGGTCGCCAAAGCGCGTCTTCTGGATGGCCACATAGTCCTCCGCCACGCCCAGCTCCTCCGAAAGCGGCGCGAACTGGGCGCGGTCGTTGAGCGAGTAGCGCAAAATGCCCGCCAGCCGGGAAACCATCGCGCCCGCGCGGGGCGCGTTTTCCATTTCGGCCAGCGCGCCGATGGAATTGAGCGTGTTGAACAGAAAGTGCGGGTTCATCTGCATGCGCAGCATGTCCAGCTCCGCGCTCTTGAGCAGGCTCTTCGTTTCCAGGTTGTCCACCTGCTGGCGGCTCAGCTCGCGCTCCACCTCGCGCTTTTCGATGGTCTCGGCCACCAGCACATTGTAGCTGTCCACCAATTCGCCCACCTCGCGAAGCGACGTGCGCCCGGAGGACGCGGCGACATCTTCGCCGGTTCTGGTAAAGTGGCGCATGCGGCTGACCAGCGTCTTGATGGGCCTGGACACGCCGCGAACCACCCACGCCGCGGCGAGCAGGCACGCGGCGGCCGTCAGCCCCATGAGCAGGTTGCCCCGCCGCGCGATGGAATCCAGCCGCGCGGAAAACTGATCGTAGGTGCCCTTGGCCTCGACGGTCAGCGCCTCGCTGGCGGCGCGGATCTCGCCCTCGATGTAGCCCTTGAGCCGCTGCAGGTACCGCTCGTAGACGGTCAGGTAGAGCGTGTAATCGGTGGAGAGGTTTGCCACCAGCTCGCGGTAGGTTTCGTCGAAGGTGGTGATCATGTTGCCGATGTCGATGATCCGGTAGCGCATGTCCCCCTCGACGCGCCCCTTCACAAGCGCGAGCCCGGCGCGGGCGCGGGCGAGCGCGGTTTCATAGTTCCGTTCAAAGGCGGCGCGCTGGTCCGCCCGCCCGTTGCGAAGACTCCAGGCGGCCATGTACATGCCGTCCACGTCGTCCTTGACCTCGATCATGCGGATCAGGAGCGAATACTCGCTGGCAAAGTCCACGTAAAAGGTCTGATAGTCCCGCCGGGACCAGAAGCCGCTGGTGGTCATCACCGCGATGATCGCCAGAAAGCACAAAAAGAGCACCACCCAGATGGGGACGCGGTGTCGGGCCATAGAGCGCCTCCTATCGCGCGCGGAAATCGTGGGGCGACACGCCGTAGTACCGGGCGAAGAGCTTGCGGAAGTAGGCGGGGTCGGCGTAGCCGCACCGGCGGGATACCTCGCCGGGGGACAGCCGGGTTTCCGCAAGAAGCCGCCGCGCCAGCCGCATCCGCCGCCGGGTGATGTACTCGATGAAGTTGACGCCCACCCGATCCTTGAAGCTGGCCGAAAGGTGCTGGGGCGATACGCCCAGCTCCAGCGCGAGGCTCTCCAGCGACAGCGACGCCAGCTGGTCGTCCCGGACAAAGCGGTCGATGTTGTCCAGCAGGTTCAGGCCCTTGTCGTCCTCGCCCCGGGCCATCAGAAGCCGGGCCAGCCGGCCCCACGCCGGCGCCCATTCGCCGCCATCCACCGGAAGCACGCGCCGGGGCGCGCCGGAAAAGCCCGCCTCGTGGCAGGCGTCGCCAAAGCGCTTTTCCCAGGCCGCCAGGCCGTCCGCCGGCGAAACCAGCGCCGTAAACAGCCCCTCCAGCGCGCCGGTAAACACATACCCCATGCTGGGCGCGCGCTTTTTCAGAAGATACCCCAGGCGGCTCAGCCGCTCCTCGCCCCCGCCCGGGCAGGCGGCGGCCATGATCAGCCCCTCGTCGAGGCGGCCGTAGTAGCGGCGGATCTGCGCGCGGGTGGCCTCGCCGAGTTCCCTGGACGTCAGAAGCGCCAGCACCTGCTGGTCGGCAAAGGCCTCGGCGGCGGATATGCTGGCGTGGAACAATCGGGAGATCTTCTCCACCGCCTCCTCGCGGCGGACCGGCTTGAGCAAATAGCCCTTCACGCCGATGTCCAACGCCTCGGACACCAGCGAAAAGGAATCATAGGCCGAGCAGATCAAAATCGACGCCATCGGGTAGGCGGCGAGAATCCGGCGCGACGCCTCCAGCCCGCTGATGCCCGGAATGCGGATGTCCATCAGCACGCCGTCCGGCCGGTAGCGGGCATACTTCTCCACGGCCTCCTCGCCGGTTTCCGCCTCGGCGACCACCGTCACGTCGGAAAAATTCCGGGAGAGCAGCGTACTCAGCGCGAAGCGGGACAGCTCCTCATCATCCACCAACAGGACCGTGGGCATGGTTCCTCCTTTCGCCGCGCTACAGCGTCCATTGGCGCACAAAGTCCGCGCCTTCGCAGACCCCGGTTTTGCGCACGGCCATGCGCAGCCGGTAGCCCAGCGCCATGTCCTGGCGGATCTGCACCTCGATCTCGTACTCGCAGGCCGGGTCCCGGAGCATTTCATCCGGCGCGCAGGCCGCCTCCGCGGCGTTTACAAGCGCCATGCGCGGCACAAAAAGGGCCGCGCACGGCATCGGCCCTAGGTGAATGCGGTTGCCGAAGCGGCCCTTGCGGATCTCGATCAGATCCTTCAGGGCCGCCCATTCGTCCGCAAGCGGAACCCAATCGCGGCACAGCGCCGCGTGGCGGACCAGGCGCTGCATGGAAGCCAGCAGGCGCGCGGTCCCCTGTGCGCCCTCAATGTCCGCCAGCTGGCTGGCCTGGGTCAGGTAATCGCAGATCTTTCCCGGCAGGTCGTCCCGCTCCATGCACGCCTCCCGTCAGCGGTAGACGCCGTACTCCTGAAGCGCCTCCCACATGGCCATGTAATTCTCCGGCGGCACGTCGCTCTGCACGTTGTGCACGGTGGAAAAGACGAAGCCGCCGCCGGGGGCCAGATCGTCAATGCGGCGCCGGACTTCGTCCTTCACTTCCCGCGGCGTACCGCAGGGCAGCACGTGCTGGGTGTCCACGCCGCCGCCCCAGAAGGTGAAGCGGCTGCCCAGCTCCCGCTTGAGGCGGGCGCTGTCCATATCCTTGGCGCTGACCTGCACCGGGTTCAGGATGTTGACGCCCTCCTCGCAGAGCATATCCGCAAAGGGCAGCATGCTGCCGCAGGTGTGGTAGAAGATGTAGATCTCCGGCGCGCCGTTTTTGCGCGCCCTGTCGCGGATGAAGCCGAAGAGTTCCTTGTGGTAGGGCGACACCATCTCCCGGTAGAGGCCGGGCGACACCAATTGGCTGTTCTGGGTGGCCAGGTCGTCCGCCTCGGAGACGATCAGCACGTTTTCGCCCACCTCGTCCAGCGCCTTTTCCCAGTAGGCCAGCTTGTAGTCGGTGATCTTGCGCATCAGCGCGTGGCTGAATTCCTTTTCGGCCATCATGTCGCAGAAGAACTTCTCAAATCCGCTGGTCCACAGCGCCAGCTCCCAGATGCCTGCGTTGTGGCGGCCCAGGATGTAGGCGCGCTTTTCCCCGTTCACGTAGTTGTCCGCCCGCGCCTTCATGCCGGCAAAACGCGAAGGATCGTCCCCGGCAGGCATGTGGTAGGCGTCAAGGTCCTCGATGGTTTCGGCGTCCTGCAGCGGGTGGCTGACCATGTCGAAGTAATGGCCGCCGTCCACCGGCATGCGCCAGCCGATGCCCAGCTCGTCGGTCATCAGCACGTATTTGCCGTCCGGAGACAGGCGCGGCTCGGAGCGCATCGGCGCCACGGCGATGGGGTTGGGGTCCACGCCGCGCACGTCCACCTTCAGAAGGTTCACCACGTCGTCGTCAATGCGCGCCAGTTGCTGGGTCATATCCTGGATGTCGATTTCGACCTCCGCGAGGCCCAGAAACTTTCTGAGCGCGCGGTAGGCGGATACGTTCATGCCCGTCAGAACGCACGCGCCCAGGTCGAAGGGAATCCTGTCCGGCTCCTTGTGCCGGAGCGCCGTCAGAACGCGCTCGTAGCTCGTCATTGATATCCCTCCCGATAAAGATTCCCCGCTCAACCGGCTTTTTCCTGCCTGATCTTGCCGGCGCGGTCAATGAGCACCGCCGCCATCAGCGTAAAGCCCGTGACGAAGGTCTGCCAGTAGACGCTGACGTTGAGAAGCGTCATGGCGTTGGAGATCAGCGCCATCAGGATGCAGCCCAGGAAGGCGCCCACCACGGTGCCCTCGCCGCCGCTCATGGACGCGCCGCCGATGATGACCGCGGTGATGACCTTCAGCTCCAGCCCCACGCCCGCGGTGGTGGAGGCCGAGCCCAGCCGCGCCGTCAGGATGATGCCGGCAAACGCCGCCAGAAGGCCCATGATCACGTAGTTGACAATCTGCATCCGCTCGGCGTGGATGCCGGAGAGCTTCGCCGCCTTGAAGTTGCCGCCGATATAATAGTTCTGGCGGAAAAAGCGGCTGCGGCGCAGCAGGAAATCGCCGATGATCACCAGAATCAGCATGTAGATCACCGGCATCTGCACCGGGCCCAGCTTGGCCTGGCCGATCCAGGTGAAGCTTTCGGGCAGGTTTGAGATATTTTTGCCGTTCATGAACACCAGCACCAGGCCGCGGCCCATGCTCTGGGAGGCCAGGGTGGTGACGAAGGGCGTGATGCCCAGCCTGGCGATGGCGAAGCCGTTGAAAAGGCCCACCAGCGCGCCGGTGACGATGCCGCCCACCACGCCAAGCCACACCGGCACGCCGGACTTCATCAAAAGCGCCGCGATGCCGCCCGAGAGCGCCACGATGGAGCCCACCGACATGTCAAACCCGCCGCTGACCATCAGGCTGACCATGCCGACCACCATGATGGCCTCCATGGAAAGGCTCAAAAGCACCGCCAGCAGGTTGGCGCCGGAGAAAAAATAGGGCGAGGCAAAACACATCGCCGCGAACATCACCACCACCACGCCCATTAGCACCAGTTCGCGCGCGTTTTTCATCCGGCTGGTAAGGTTCTTGAGATTCAAGGTTCATTCCTCGTATTATATAAGAGTAGTGTTTAGCCTCTCTCCGGAGGTGTGCTACAATGCTTGGGATGCTGTGGATCGGTGATTCGTTCCTACCACTGGATGGTTTAACGGAGGCTCCAACCACAGCCCCTTTGCCAGTTTGT